>DASZPH010000057.1:0-245095 GCA_035550375.1 Pirellulales bacterium
TCGATGCGGGTGGAGGAGCCAATGCTTTCGATCGTCGCGACGCGGCGCAAGGCATTGAGCCGCTCCGGCGCCAGCGTGCCGAGCGCCCGCCAGGCCCCCTTGAATTCATCGACCTCGGCGATCAGCGCCAGCAGGTCGGGCATGATCTGGATGGTTGCAGTGTTCAGCATGGCGCCCCCCTGCCGCCATACTTACACCCATAAACACCCATAAGTCCAGCGCTCGATATACCTGCTACTCGCCCTTTGCCTCGTCCCGCCGCTCTTGGAGCAGTTCTTCCGAGAAAACCCTCTCCGGCGGTGCCAATCCACAGAAATACTTCTGCGCCGCTGCCAGGCCCAGGGCAACGTTACCCGACGCGAACCGGCGTACCGCCTTTTGCACACGAGGCATGACGGCAGCCCCGTTCCGCGACTTGGTGCCACCTCGTTTCCCGGAAACTTTCCTTTTCATACCAGCCCCCACCAGTTTCTCGACGTGTGGTAGACGCGAAGAATCTGCACCTCCGGCTCGACCACACGATAGATGACGATGTAGGGCACTCCGGGCACGACCAGTTCGCGAGTGCCAGGCCGCCGACCGGGGCGTCCAAGCTCCGGATGAGTTGCCAGCCGCGCGACCGCCACTTCAAGGCGCTCGGCCATCTTTGCTGCGGCTCTGGGGTTCTCTGACGCGATGTAGCGGTGCGCCGCCCGAAGCGATCGCGTCGCGCCGGTCAGCCAGCGCACCTTCATTCGCGCAATTCTTTGAACATCGCCTGAACATCATCGTCCGAGGCAAACTCGCCGCGGTCTGCTTCACCGACGGCACGGTCGATGTCCTCAAGCTGCCACTTGTGCAAGGCAATGAACTCGCCGACCGCTTGTCGGATCAGGTAGCTGCGATCACGGTCTGAAGACGCGGCGAGCTTATCGAGGAACGCCACGTCATCCGGGTTGAGCTTGAATGTGACGCTGACTTTCTCCATAAGACCTCCGTTGTCTGAGTCGTCTCCAACATTACACCAGCTTTCAGCGTCGCGCAACGACTTCCATTGGCGTCCACTGACAGACGCCCATAGATAGAGGCAAATAACGTCCTTTCTTACCCTTTAACCAGAGAAACCAGGGTAGAACGGCTGTTGTGTCGCCTGCTACAACGCACTCGCCTCCTCCGCCACACCCCTCTCATTCTTAAACCACTCCTCCGCCGAGGCGACGATTGATTGAAGCTGATTCCGAGCCTTGTCGTATAATTCGGGGGCCACATATACCCGGATTGGAGACAAAAACGCGGCAGGTTGCTCGAAAATGGACTTATTCAGGTGCGACACTTCGGTGATAGGCATCTCTCCCTTACCGTGGTGGGTCTGAACATAAACCATGCGGCGGGAGTTCTTTCCGTAGGGAGCGTCCACAACCAACTGTAACGGCTCAGCGGTTATCCCCTTCTCTTCAAACGCGTGCAAGAAGGCATCCCTGAGCGCGCCAACCCATCTCCAATTGATAGGCAGCACCGACTGCGATGATTGTTCAGCAACAATGACTTGATAAATATTGAACCGTACAAGCTGTGGAGGATCGCTGCGCCGGTAGGTGCGAATCGGCACGTAAAGTTCCGGAAATCGCGGATAAAGAAAGAGCTCTACCAATCTGATCAAATGATCTCGTTCAGGTTCGCGGTAGTTGCGTGCCATCGGTAACAGAACGTTTAAGAGAGCATCGTTGTCGCCCTTTGCGTTCTTGAGCGCCTTAACTAGTGACTCGAGCAACCCCAGGTCCCGTTTCACCAGGTGGGCCAAGATCGCATGGAACATGCAAATAACGCCGCGTACCCGTTCATGCCAATAGACGGACGATAACATCTGGTCCTGCAGAACCATCAAACCCTCGGTCGCCGACAAGCCATTTTCCTCAATTCCAAGGTTGTTGCCGTTGTTCACCACTCTCAATGCCTTCACGAGAGACCGCACATCAAGACCGTCCCCAAATGCGATTCCGCAATGAACTGCGTCACGCATTAGGTAGTCCATTTTGTCGATGTCGATCGGGCCATCGATTAGATCAGACAGCGCAAAAGCCTTCCGTTCAAGAATCGCGATTGCCTGTTCACGTGTCGGCGCCCCCCATTTCTTTTCGACGATCGCCGAGAGTTCAGTGTCGCATTCCAGGAGTTCGATAGCATGTCGCTCGTGGGAGACAATGTCCTTCGCGCGCACGTCATTTGGAAACCGACTTGCGGCATATTGTTCAACGGCGTGGGCGAATGGGTAGTGCCCCACGTCGTGCAACAACGCAGCCAGGAAGAATGCCTTGATTTGCTCGGGCGAGTGGATGTCGCGGAATTGCCTGTCATGAACCAGTGCGTCCAAAACTTGCTTGGCGACCCCAAACGTACCGATCGAATGTTCGAAGCGCGAATGGGTTGCGCCGGGGAAAAACCAGTCGCAAAAGGACAGTTGGCGTACATTCCTCAACCTCTGGAATACCTGGGTGTTGATCACCGACAAGGGAGCATCGCCGACCGGCACTCCCCGCGAGACGGGAATGACAACCTGCTGCGGTGTTCCCCGCGCCGAAAGGAAGAGATCGGCATTCGAAGAAATGATCCGGTATGGATCGAGAACGCTGAGGAAACGGTCCTGCACTTTTCCCCAGTCGTTGAGGTGCCCCGCTTGAAGCGATTGGCAGAAATCATCATACGCTGCCCGCGCGGATGATGAAGCGTCGCTGAAGAAGGACTCCTGCATTATTGCCAGAAGTCTGCCGAGCGCATTGAAATCTGAATAGGCGAAGCCTGCACGAGCATCATCGCGTTTGACCTGAAAACCGGCATGATGCTGGCCGTCAATGTCCTTAAAATTTACATTCCCGCGGTTCGATGTGTCGGGCGAGCTGTCGCTGTCCCGGTGGCCAGAACCGAAATCGATGACGAGAAGGCCGTCTTTAAAGACATCCTGGCTGATCATTACGTTCTCCTGGTGGAGATCGCAATGCGTTCGACCTGCCTTGTGCAGCGTCTTTAGCACATCCATCAACGACCAGATCGCAAATACCGACTGCTGAAAACTGAGCGTGTGGTGTCGGCGCTTGAATTCGCCAAAAGTGCACCCGGGGTGGTAGCTGCAGACGTAGTAGGGCAGGCGACCTGTGGTATTGTGCTCGATGATGGTCGGTAGACCGCGATGCGAAAGAGGCAAGAGGATCTGCACCTCGTTCGCCAAGGTATGACGCACCTTCTCGCGGACTTCGCCTTCACTGATGTCGGGCCTAACCGTTTTCAGGCATAGGAAGTGGTTGGGATTTGTGCGAGACGAGAGCTTGTAAGTGACGGCGGTCTTTCCCTTTGCGATCTCTTCCACGTAATCATAGCGGCGCGACAGGTCCCGGGCGATTTCATAAAGGTGTTCGGGGAACGAACCTTCCAGGGGCAATTGTTTTGATACCGCCGCCCCTTTTGCCTTTCGTTTGCGGGCCATGTTACCTCGCATCTCGGTGCGTGCGCGCAGGCGGCAATCTGCATGGTTCCGACCGTCGAAGCAGGGCAGGTATGCCGTTTTGGCGAAGCGAGCACCTTGCCGCAACGCTTGTGCCGCACCCCAGCATGTCGCTTGGCGAGCGCCGAAGATTAGTTGCTGCAACGGTTTGCAGGTTCCGTCTAGCCTTGGCGGTCTGCTCGGCGCCAGCCATTGGACTGTCGAATTGGCAGCTTACGCTATGTGTGGTGCAGCATTGACGCGGACGGCCGCCGGCGCACGATCGAAACAAAGCCGAAAGTGACGCCGCCGGGCCACTTGATTTACAGAACCTGTGGACAGGTCACCCGAATCTGGATCCTTCTCGCCGCCACTTCGGCGTCTTCCTCCCGGCGGATGAAATACACCTCGGTCGTCCGGATGTCGGCGTGGCCGGCAAATTCCCGCACCTCGTGCATGGTCGCCCCGTTGCGGATGGCGTCGTTGATCGCCGTCTTTCGCAGGGAATGGATGCCGATGCCACGGCCGCCGAGGCGCTCGTGGTCGATGCCGGCCAGCTCGCAGTACTTCTTGACCAGCCGCCACGGCGTCTTGCGGTCGAGGTGCCGCCGTTCGAGAGCAAGACCGCTCGGCGTGAGCGGCCGAAAGAGCGGCCCTTCCCTGTCGGCACCAATGCCGGACGCGTTGACGTAGGCGAGCACCGGCCTCGCCGCGTCGAGCAGGATCTTGCGGCGCTTGCGGTTGCGTTTTTCCGTAACGTGCAAATAGTGCTCGACGCCGTCGAACTCAAGGTGGCCGACGCAGGCCGAGGTGACCGCCGAGACGCGGCAACCGGTCAGGAAGAACACGCTCAGCATGGCGAGATCGCGTTTTCCCTGCAGCGTGTCGGTCGGGATCGCTTCGAGCAGGTCGATCGCCTGGCGTTGCGTGAGCGCCGGCGTCGAATTCTTCTGCACCGTCGCCGCCTTGACCGCCGCAATGTCCTGGGCGGTTTCCCATTTGATAAGCCCCTTGGCCGCGAATTGCTCGTAGGCACCGCGGAGCACGGAAAGTCGCCGTGCCACGGTGGCCGACGTCATGCCGGCCGCAAGCAGCGCCCGCTTGTAGAGCTTTACGTGATCGGCCGTGACTTCGAGGGGACCGACACCCTGCGCCTCCATATGCCGCACGAAGTCGGCGAGGTCGCGGCCGTAGGCTTTGACCGAATGGTTCGACTGCAGCGTGTCGCAAATCCACGGCACCAGCGCCGCCGTGGCCGACCTGTCGCCCGCCGCTTCCAGGGCACGCCCAAGGAATTCCGAGACCTTGCCGGCGGCCGGAGCATCGCCGTCCAGGAAGTCGCTGCGCTCTGGCAGCAGCGGCGACCGCCGCGGCAATAAGGCGGTTGCCGGCACCAGGGCATCGGATTCGATGGTGGGCGGTTCAGACAGGCAGGGTTACTCGATGAAGGGTTGGAACATAAAGCAGATTATGTTCCATACCACCAGGCGGCCATTGGCGCAAGAACTTTTGTCGTTGCCGCAGGTTAATCGTCGAAAGCTCAGCGGGTTAGTCAGATGCTTAGTCGGCGAAGAGAGGTCTAAAGTCCAGAAATGCCGCGATGCTTTTGACCAACTGGCACCCCTGAGAAACCGCTGGTAATCGTCGTTTCGATGCGCTAGGTCTAAAGTCTAAAGCGAATCTGCCCTGCCTTGGAGAAACCCGCCAACGCCTATGCCCGTTGCCGCTAAACGCCGCTCTAAGCCGCACAAGGTCGTGCATGTCACGACCTACGAGCGGCTCGATCAATACCTCCTGGCGTTCGCCAAAGGGCACTTTCACCTGCTGATCCTGGTCGGCGGCGGCGGCCTGGCCAAAAGCCGCTCGGTACGCGCCGCGCTCGGCGGCGACGGCTGCTGGATCGAAGGCAACGCCACGCCGTTTGGCATGTACGTCAAGCTCTACCGCCACCGCGACCAATTCGTGATCATCGACGATGTTGACGGCCTCTACGCCGACCGCGCGGGCATCCGGCTGCTGAAGTGCCTGTGCCAGACCGAGGAGGAGAAGACCGTCGCCTGGCACTCCGACGCGAGGAGCCTGGAGCGGCAGGGCGTGCCGCGGGAATTCACAACGAAGAGCCGGGTAGTGATCATTTCCAACGACTGGAAAACGCTGAACAAGAACGTGGCGGCGCTTCAGGACCGTGGGCACGTGCTGTTCTTCCAACCCACGGCCATCGAGGTGCATCGCCAGGCGGGGGCTTGGTTCGGTGACCCGGAGATCTACGATTGGTTCGCCGCTAATCTGCACCGCGTGCGCGAGCCGTCGCTCCGGCATTATGTGCGGGCAAGCGAGCTCAAAGCGGCCGGCATGGACTGGACCGTTGTGCTCGCCGATGAAACCGAGAACCCGCGCGCTAGGCTCGCCGCCGAGCTGCTGGCCAACGCCGCCTATGGCACCACGGCCGAAAGAGTCAGCGCTTTCGTGGAAAAAGGTGGCGGTTGCCGGGCGACGTTTTTCAACTACCGGCGCAGGCTCACGGTCCGCGCATGAAAAAGCCGCCGCAGGCGGGGCAGGTACCTGGGCGGCCTTGATTCAGCCTTGCGGCTGCTTCAACAGTCAAGGATATCCACCGACATGCCGGATGCAAGCGGGTCAGAAGGTCAGAACCACTTTGATGAGCGGCTGCTCAAGGTCGGCACGATGCGGTTCGATGCCTGCGAAAGGTGCATTCCTCCCCCAGGGCTGCTATCCACGCCAGTTTGCACGGCGACTGGGGCGCCCGATATCCGCCAATTACACGTGCATGCCCATCTGATTCTTAACGTTTAGTTAATCCTATATTAATACACTTATCCATATCAGGCCCCCTCTCTAACCGCGATTAGCTGGTAAACATCTATGCCCTGCCTACCGCCACCGCTTCGAAAAGTCCATGCGAATGGCGAAACTGCCGACGCGACAGGCCGCCAGAAACCTTGTACGACGCGACGCGCCACGACATATGAATTGCTTGATGAACACGTCCAGGCGTTCGTGGTAGGACGCATCCAACGGCTAACGCTGATCGGGGACGATGGCATCGCCAAGAGCCGCTCGGTACGCGCGGCCCTCGGCGGCAAGGGCTGCTGGATCGAGGGCAACGTCACGCCGTTTGCCATGTACGTCAAGCTCTATCACCACCGCGATCAGCTCGTCGTCATCGACGATATCGACGGCTTGTATGCAACGTCTAGCAGCATCCTCCGGCTACTCAAATGCCTCTGCCAGGACACGGAGGAAAAGACAATCGCCTGGCACAGAGACGCACGTAAGCTGAAACGGCTCGGCATCCCCGGGGAGTTCACGACCAGAAGCCGTGTGGTTATCATCGCGAACAACTGGAGCAAGATCAATCAGGCTGTGGTGGCGCTCCAAGATCATGGCCACGTGCTCGTCTTCCAGCCCGGCGCCGCCGAAGTGCATCGGCAGGCGGGAACATGGTTCAACGATCCGGAAATCTATGACTGGTTTGCCGCCAATCTGCACCGCGTGAACCGGCCCTCGCTGCGGCATTACGTGCGGGCAAGCGAGCTCAAGGCCGCCGGCGAGGATTGGACCGTCGTGCTGGCCGATGAGCCTGAAGAGATGCTGTTACAACTAATCGTCGATCTGCTGGTGAACCTGGTCTGCGGCAGCACCACTGAGCGATTGCTGGCGTTTGTGCAGCTAGGGCGCGGTGTCCTAGCCATCTTCTTCACCCACTGTCGCAGGCTTGGCGGGCATATGCGATCAGTATGGGCGCGAAAGGCTCCACCACCTGCGGAAATGCTCAGCGGCTACTTACGCACATCGTGACCGAAAAAACGCCGCCGATGCGGTTCGTTGCAGCGCCCCTTGCGCTTTTGCGTCCTCCTTGTTGCTCTCAGGTGAACGGCCGTATTTCACCGGCGCGTCTGGCGTCGCAGGGCTACTGCAGGCCATCCGGTCCGGGGATCGGCAAGCCATCGTGCCACGGCTTGCGTTCGTAGACCCCCAGAGAATGGGTGTACTTTAACTGAGGTTTCAGCGGTGGCGTTGACGAGAACGGCGCGCGCCACGGCCTCAGTTCACGGTCGGGGTTGGCGTAGCCGTGCCAGTGCGTTTGATAATAACCCATAATTGCCCCACGGAAGTGCGATCAATGCCGCCGGCCGTCACCTTCCCCTCGGTGATGAGCAGGCTGTTGCCGGCGCTGCGTTTCCTGACATCGATGCGGTAGAAGATTTCCTTGTCCGACGGCATAACCTCGGCAAGGAACTTGACATCATCCACCTTGGCGGCGCGGCCGGTGCCCTTGGCGCCGAGATAGGCTCCGAAGAAGCCGGTAAGCTGCAACAGTCCCTCGACCATCATGGTGCCCGGCATCACCGGGTCGGACTCGAAATGGCTTTTGAACACCCAGCCCATGTCGCTTAAGTCCTTGCGGGCGACGGCGAAGCCCTGGCCGTACTTGCCGCCAGTGCCGCTGATTTCGATCACCTCGTCGAAGGCAAGCAGCGGTGGCGCCGGCAGCTTCGGCGTATTCTCGCCGAACAGGATGCCGTGGCTGCACTGAATCAACTCAGGCGTCGATATGGCAAGGTTGCGCATGGGTCGTTACCGCCTTGACGCGGCCGTTCGCCGCGCCAGATCGTGCAGCCGGCCGTTGTCGGTCACGATCTTCCACACCTCGCGCTTGTTCTTGTAGGTGTTCTCGAAGATGTCGATCGGCACGAAATCCACCGGGCTTCGCATGCCGTGGTGGTCGATGTCGTCGCCAAGCCGGGTTGAGCAGATGCCAAGCTGCGTCAGCAGTTGCAACAGCCGCGGATCGAGCGTGGCAAAGATATGCTCAAGGCTGTTCTCGGCGGCCACCTGCAATGGCAGCTTGACCAGCCCGACGCAGAGATAGGGAAGCAAGGCGCGCGTCCGGTCGATCATCTCCTGCACCGGCCGCACGGGCGAGCGTAGGCATGCGCCATCCGTGTCGGAAACCACGCGGTAGGTGTCTTCCTGGCAGATGCGCTTTCGCATGCTCCGCGAGATGCAGAATCGCGATGTCTCCAGTGACCGCATGATCGTGCCGCGGTGATGCACCGAGGCGTGCATGCAATGTGCCTGTATCGGCATCGAGCATTCCCACTGTTCGGCGACCGGCAACACCATGCGAACCGAGCCCACCGCAAAGCCGCTGTAGCGATGCACCAGCAGGCCCTGCACGGCATGGCTGTCATACTGGTCGGTTTCCATTCGGTTCGGATGCTCGTTTGGATTTTCAAAGCCGTCGTTTTCGATGCAGTAGACCTCATACCGCAACCGGAATGCCTGGTTACGTAAGCTGTCGCTGTCGGCAATCACGCTGCCGAAGGCTTCGGTGTACGCATCCGCCGTAAACTCCGCCGGCCGACGCTGCGGGCGTGTTGGGAGAGGCCGTGGTCTGGCTGGCGCAAGCCCCGGCGCGGTGCGCCCGGCGCGTGGCCGAGGCCAGAGATGTGGTGCTGTTAACATAACCTTTACTCCATTCTGTTACACCTACAGGGTAGCGCGTTGAGAATAATACTAAGTAAATAATTGTTAACATTTATATCAAATGTCATATATTGGGACAGCATCGGTAACTATATGACCTTTAAGTATGAAGAGGCGTTCCGGCGCAATATCGGCTGGGTTACCGAGGCCGAGCAGGAGCGCCTGCGTCGCAAAAAAATCGCCATCGCCGGCCTGGGCGGCGTCGGCGGCATACATCTGCTGACACTGGCGCGGCTGGGCTTCGAGCGATTCCACCTGGCGGAATTCGACCGTTACGACCTCGTCAATTTCAACCGGCAGGTCGGGGCCAATATGCGCACGATAGGGCAGCCCAAGCTCGACGTTATGATCGCCCAGGCCACCGACATCAACCCGGCCGTCGAAATCACGTCCTTCAGGCAAGGCGTCACCGCGGAGAACGTCGATGCGTTCCTTTCGGGCGTCGATCTCTATATCGACGGCCTCGATTTCTTTGCGATGGACACCCGCCGTCTTGTCTTCAGCCGCTGTGCCGCACTTGGGATCATTGCAATGACGGCCGGGCCGATAGGCATGGGCGCCGCCTATATCACCTTTATGCCCGGCGGCATGACGTTCGAGGAGTATTTCGGGATGGAAGGGCTGCCGGAGGCGCACCAGTACGTCAATTTCCTGCTGGGGCTGACGCCCAGCATGGCGCATCGCGACTACCTGGTTGATTCCACGCGGCTGAACCTGGCCGGGCGGTTCGGACCCTCGACGATGGTCGCCTGCGATGTTTGCGCCGGGGTTGCCGGCGCCGAGGCGGTGAAGCTCATGCTCGGTCGCGGCAAGGTGTACAGCGCGCCTTATTACCAGCTATTCGACACCTACCACAACCGCTATGTGCGTGGCCGATGCATTGGTGGCGCCAAGAACCCGCTGTTCCGGCTCAAAGCGCATCTGGGCCACCGGCAGATCGACCGGCGCATGAAAGAGGCGGCGGCCGCGCCCGCCGAGGCCACTGCCGATACGCCGCTGATGCGCATCCTTGACATGGCGCGGTGGACGCCGTCGGCCGACAATTCGCAGCCGTGGCGGTTCGAGATCGCAGGCGACGATACCGTAAGAGTTGCCATCCTTTGCGATTCCCCTCCCCACGTCGCCAGTCGGCCGAAGGTGGATGAACCGACCATGCTTTCGGCCGGGATGATGTTCGAGGCACTTGCCATCGCCGCAAGCAAGGAGGGCAAGGCAATGGAGTGGAACCATCTGGCGAAGGAACAATCCGGTGACGAAACCGTACGTCGCTTTGAAGTCCGATTCCGCGACAGCACCGTTCCCGCTGATCGGCTTCGCCCGTACCTCCCTCTGCGTTGCACCAATCGCCGGCATTATCGCACCGCCCCGCTCCCAGCCAAACAGAAATACGCCCTGGAGCAATCGCTGGGCACAGCTCTTTCCCTCACATGGCGGGAAACCTGGAAAGAACGCTGGCAAGTCGCGGCGATGAATGCCAGGGCGTTTCTCATCCGCATGCGAAGCCGTACCGCCTATGAGCATTTGAAGGAGCGGCTCGACTGGGAGCATTCCTTTTCGCCGGACAAACTGCCGGTCCTAAGCCTGCCTATGACCCCGCTTTCC
The DNA here is from genome assembly GCA_035550375.1 of Pirellulales bacterium. GTDB lineage: Bacteria > Planctomycetota > Planctomycetia > Pirellulales > JAICIG01 > DASSFG01. Next base: position 10,568 of record DASZPH010000057.1, read on the forward strand.
CGCCGCATGATGCGGGCCTTTATGGGTAGCTGGCGCCGCATGAAGTTGCTTTCCATGTTGCCCGGCGGGCTGTTCCCATCCGCCCTTGAGACCGAGCTGATGCCGGGACTTCGCTGTGCGGCGCATTTCGTTCTCGTGCGGCAGGCGCCGCTGCCAGTAGATGAAAAGAGGCGAATCGCCGCCCTGATCAAGGAAGGCCGGGCACTGATGCGTTTCTGGCTGACGCTCACGAGCTTCGGCCTTTCGATACAGCCGAGCTACTCTCCCATCGTGTTTGGGCATTACGGCCTGCATCCATCCGAATTGCCGCCCGGCGAGGAACGCCTGGCCTGGCGCTGCCACGACCTGGCTGCCCGGCTGAAGCCTGTCCTGGGTCACAGCCATGACCGCATCGCCTTCATCGGTCGCATCGGCGTGCCGCGCGATGCTGCCCTCGCCTCCCGGTCGATGCGACTTCCGCTCAACGCACTGCTCGTCGCGGATTCGACAGATTCCTCACAAGTCGCCACCGTCAATTAACCCCTTCTTAACCTTGCCGGCGTAGGGTTGAACGCGGATGCAACTTAGCCGAATAACGCCATGACCACTCTCGGCCTGTGCCCCGCTTTCCGCCGGGCCAATCTGAAACCGCAGCCCTCTGGGACGGCCGGCTTCTCCCTGCTCGAACTCTCCATCGTCATCACGATCATCGCGCTCGTGGTGGGGGTGAGCGTGGATATGGGCCTGAACATGATCGAGTCGGCCGACATCGTCGCCACCAACCACAAGCTGAACGTCATCGAGCAGGCGTTGGAGTCCTACCGTTTGGGCAACGAGCGCCTCCCCTGCCCGGCCGATGCCAGCGCGCTTTCCACCAGCAGCACTTACGGCACGGAGGCCGGCAACACCGGCGGCGAGTGTGACGACGGCACACCCGCCGGCATCGCCACCTACCTCGTGCCTAAGAGCACCAACAGCATCAATATCGCTTACAACACCTATGTCGCCGAAGGTGCGGTGCCGTTCAAGGCACTCTCCCTGCCGGAGAGCTTCATGTACGATGCGTGGGGCCGCAAGTTCGCCTATGCCGTGTGGACGCCCGATGCCGCCGAGGGCGCATTCCTCAACTACGGCATCATGCCGAGTTGCGGCGCGATTCGGGTCGATGATGCCGGTGGCGGGCCACGCACCCAGTCAGCGGTCTATGCGCTGGTGAGCTTCGGGCCGGACGGGCATGGCGGCTATACCAAGGCGGGAACGCGGTATTTCTCGGGGTCAGACAACGGCAACAGCGGCGCCGCGCCGCTCTATAACGGCGCCGGCGAATGGACCAATTGCCACTGCGACGGCACCGCCGACACCGGCTATGCCGCCACCTACGTGCAGAAGCGCTGGAGCGAAGACCCGAATGATTCCAAGGACACGTTCGACGACCTGGTACGCTACAAGCTGCGCTGGCAGATGACCGACCAGCATGATTATTTCTCCGCTCTGGGGTCAGCCTGCACCCCCGGCTTTATTGTCAGCGGAACTGTTGACTGGGCCAGCATCGGCGCTGTTGCGATAGGCGATGTCAATGGTGATGGAATCCCCGATCTCATCATTGGCGGCGCAGGAAAGGTTTACATCATTTTCGGGCAGAAGGGAGGTGGTTATGCTGATCCTTACCTCACATCATCAGCTCCCGTTGTACTAACCGGTCCTCTTGTCAGTAGCTTAGCCGTAGGCGATGTCTATGGCCACGGCAACGGCATGCAGGACATTATTATTGGCAGCTCAGCATGGAACAGTAATACTGGCAGTGTATACGTAGTTTATGGCCAATCGACATGGAGTTACTCCTCCTATTCTCTGGATGGCGTTGCCGCGACTCACGGTCTTATCAACGGGTCGCAGGGCTTCCGGCTCAATGGCGTCACGGCCGGTGACCATTTTGGTTATTCGATAGCCGCCGGTACAATTCATGGCGGCGCCGGCGCCGACATTATTGCCGGCGCGCCCAACGCAACGGCAAATGGCCATGCCAATGCCGGCAAAGCCTACGTGGTGTTCAATAATGGCATGCCGACGACCACCACGAACGGAAGCACGGCCAGCGGTTCCAGCACAGTCGTAGTTAACTCAGTTACCAACATGGAAGTCGGACAGACGGTGTACGCGACCAATCTTTCTACGAGCCCGGCTACCACTATTTCTGCAATTAACGGCGGCACCAATACACTCACACTCTCTACTCCTACCGTCGGTATCATTCCGTCTGGCACTCCGTTTTACGTCAGCGTGGCGACAGTGGACTCCACCTTCCTGACAGGAAGTAACGGCTTTGAGCTGGATGGCGATGGAGGAACCAATAGCTATGCGGGCTCAGCCATCGCGGCTGGCGACATAAATAACGATGGTATGGCCGATGTTGTGGTAGGGCAGTGGGGTAGCTCTTACAACGGGAGCGGGTCCGGGTCAGTGTATGTGATATACGGCGCCAGCACCTGGACGACACCGCAAAATCTTAATTCGCTTGCAGACGGCACACATGGCTTCCGGATCGATGGGCGCGCCCTTGATGGGATTGCTGAATACCCGAACGGCATCGCCGTAGGTGATATCAATGGCGACAATTACAATGACATCGTCATCGGGGCACCTAACTCGAATACGAGGCTTGGCGGTGTTGTGTATACGGTATTCGGAGGCCCAGGCTCGTGGCCGGCGAATTTTAAAGTGACGGCTTTGGCTGGTAGCACCGGGGTACTTGGCACCGGCGGTTTTGAACTGGATGCTCCTTCTTCTAGTACGCAGCTAGGTTATTCCCTTGCCATCGGCGATGTCAATGGCGATGGTAAGCAGGATATCATCACTGGAGATGCCGGTGCTGGAGTGCATGTCATCTTTGGCGGCAGTGGCCCCAAGGGAGGCGGTTCCTGGCCGACATCGCCACAAACATTGAGTAATAGCTGGCTTAGCAATGGCGGCAGTGGAGCAGTTAATGGTTTTACCCTGACCGCACCAAGTAACAGCGTGACAGAAGGAGTTCCAGCTCTTGCCGTTGGCGATATCACCCGTGACGGCAGGGCGGAAATAGCTTTGGGGGCAAGTGGGCTATCCGACGCATCTGCCTGCCCCGGCGGCAGCGGAATGCAGTGCGGCCAAGCATTCGTGGTTTATGGCAAGAGCTCCTACCCGCTCAACCTGAATCTTAATGGCCTGTGATTGGGCGGCATCAGACGTCGACCGGGGTGTTGATCACGGTTTCAGAAATCGCTTGAATTTCTCTCACGGTCTGACAACCTGCGGTTGCGTTATCGCACCGTATGGCCCAGCGTCCGCCCGCATCAACCCTCTTGCCGGAAGGCACAGAAGACCTTATGCCTTCGGGCGGGGCGGCGGTCGCCGTTGTCGCAGAAACAGAGGAGGACAATCATGCCGGCTTACAAGACGATCGTGCTCGAATTGCTGCAGGACCGCCCGGCGCTGCACGAGCAGCTTCGGGCGAACGGGACGTTGCTTCAGAGCATGGAGCAACTGGCGGTGGCATTTCGCGCCTGCCACCTGGAGCGGATGAAGGAGCTCGGAGCGGCGAGGCCGGGGAGCGACCCGGCGCAGCTATCGAGCGAGGCGCTGGAGCTGGCTCTGCAGGAACTGGAAGACAGCCTGCCGCCGGCATCGCCGCCGGACGAGGGCAGCATGGAGAAGCTCTCGCTCGACCAGGCGATGGCGTTCCTCTATCGACACATGCCGGCCGGGTAATCGCCTCCCGCAACGGCCATTTGCGGCCGTCTGCCCGCCGCCAGTCGCTGATCGACTTCGACGCTCCCGCGGCTTCTTCGCCGCCTGAGCCATCCGCGGCGCTTCCCGCCTCTCCCCTCCCCGTTTCGGCCCCGCCCGTGGCCTTTGATGGCGGCACCATACATCAGCCGCCGGGCCCGGCAAGCGGAAAGCCGGTTCCCCCTCAAGGTCTCCCCCAACTTTCCGCTGGCCTGGACGCTTCGCTCCCGGCTGTAGCTGATTCCTTGTCGTGCCGCAAGGCCCCGGAGGCGGGGCCGCAAGCCAAGGAGGGAGACCAGTCTATGGAAGGCACTACCGTTATTGCGAGCGGCGACAAGGCCAAGGCGCGCGACATCATCGCGGCCATTCGCACGTTGAATCGCGTCGAGCAGGAAGGGAGGCGGGCAACCGACGACGAGCGAAGGATTCTCTCGCGCTTCGGCGGCTTCGGCGCGGTGGCGTTGTCGCTCTTCCCCGACCCGGCGACCGGCCGCTTCAAGGACCACGGCTGGAAGGTGCTGGGCGACGAACTGAAGGCACTGCTTACCGATGACGAATACGCCAGCGCCCGCCGGACGACATTTAATGCCTTCTACACCTCGCCCGTCGTCATGAAGGCGATGCACGCGGCGCTCTCGCGCCTCGGCATCCCGGCAACCAGCACCGTGCTGGAGCCTGGCTGCGGCATCGGGAATTTCATGGGAGCGGCACCGGAGGGCATGCGGTTCATCGGTGTCGAGCTCGACGGCCTCTCCGGCCGCATCGCCCGCGCCCTGCACCCCGACGCCGACATCCGCATCGAGAGTTTCGCCGACACGAAGCTGCCGGTAAACCGCATCGACGCGGTGATCGGCAACGTGCCGTTCGCCGACAAGGTCACCTTCGACTGGAAGGGCCGACGCTACGCCCTGCACGACTATTTCTTCGCCAAATCGCTGGATGCGTTAAAACCCGGCGGCGTCATGGCGCTGGTGACCAGCCATTTCACGCTGGACAAGGTAAATGCCACGATTCGCGAACACCTCGCCGGCTCGGCGGATTTCTTAGGCGCCATCCGCCTGCCCTCCGACGCATTCAACCGCGAAGGCACCAAGGTCGTAACCGACATCGTCTTCTTAAAGAAGCGGCAGCCGGGCGAAGATCCTTGCCACTCCGACCCGGACTGGCTTTCGACCGAGGCAATCACCATCGAGGATGCGGAGATACCGATCAACAAATACTTCCTCAAGCACCCGGAGATGGTGCTTGGCACGTGGAGCCGCAAGAACCGCCTCTATGACGATGGCTACAGCCTGATCGGAAACGGCGACCTCGCTTCGCAGCTTGGCGAAGCGGTAGCAAGGTTGCCTGAGAAGGTGGCGTCCGTCACCGCGACGGCGGCCGAGCCGGCACCTTCCTTCGTCCCTCCCCCGCCGGAACGCCACATCACCGAGGGCAGTTTCTTCGTAGGCGAAAACCGTGTCATCCACCAGGTAGAGGACGGCGAGGCAAAGCCCGTCACCTACGGCGGCACGCTGCTGAAATCCGACGGCACCATGATGGGAAGGCGCCTGGCGGCATTGATTGGCCTGCGCGACCACGCGCGGCGCGTGCTGCAATCGCAGAACGAGGGCTGGCCGGAGATCGAGCGGCAACGCGCCCGCCGCAACCTCAACATTTATTACGACCTCTTTGCCAGCGTCTACGGACCCGTAAACAAGACGACGTTTTCCAAGAACGCCGACGGCACGCTGATCCGCCGCATGCCCAACGTCGTGAAATTCCGGGAGGACCCGGATGCCATGCTGGTGATGTCACTGGAAGAGTACGACGAGGTGACCGGCAAGGCGGAGAAAGCCGCCATTTTGCAGAAGGATGTGGTGGGAAAAACGCCGGAGATCACATCGGTGGCCAGCGCCGAGGAAGGGTTGCTGGTATCGCTCAACAACCGCGGCACGGTGGATATTCCTTATATCTGCCAGCTCTACGGCCAATTACCCGATCGCGTCATCGAGGAGCTGGGTGACCTTATATATAGGGAGCCGGAGACCAACACCTGGCAGACCGCCGACGTGTACCTGTCGGGAAACGTCCGCGCCAAGCTGAAATCCGCCGAGTCCGCCGGCCCCATCTTTGCCCGCAACGTCGAGGCGCTTAAAACCGTGCAGCCGGAAGACGTGCTGCCGGGCGACATCGACGCACCGCTCGGTGCGCCGTGGATACCGGTTTCCGACGTGCAAGCCTTCGCCTGCGAGCTGTTTCGCGTCGGCCCGAAGTCGGTCACAGTCGCCCACATCAAGAAGGACGCGGTGTGGAGCTTTGACGCCGACCATACTGCCCAGCAATCAGTTGCCGCCACGTCTGACTACGGCACGCACCGCGCCTCCGGCCTCTGGCTCTTCGAGCATGCCTTGAACCAGAAGATTCCCGTCATCTACGACACCATCATGGAGGACGGCAAGGAAACCCGCGTTGCCAACCAGTCCGAGACGCTGGCCGCCCGCGAGAAGATGCGGCTGATCAAGGAGAAGTTTCGTAGCTGGGTGTTTACCGATCCCGACCGCACCGAGCGCCTCGTGCGGATTTACAACGACACCTACAACAATCTTCGGCCGCGGCAATTCGACGGCTCGCACCTCGACTTCCCCGGCATGAACAAGACGATCGCCTTGCGGCCGCACCAGGAGGATGCGGTATGGCGCGGGATGAGCAGCGGCAACACGCTCCTTGCCCACGTGGTGGGCGCCGGCAAGACATTCACCATGGCCGCAACCGGCATGAAGATGAAGCAGGCCGGCCTTATCAAAAAGCCGATGTTCGTCGTGCCCAACCACATGCTGGAGCAGTTCGCCCGAGAATTCATGCAGCTCTACCCGACCGCCAAGCTGCTGGTGGCGACGAAAGACGACCTCACCCGCGAGCGCCGCAAGCGGCTTACCGCCAAGATTGCGAGCGGCGACTGGGACGGCATCATCGTGACGCACTCCTCCTTCGAGCGCATCGGCATGTCACGCGATTACCAGGTGGCGTTCATCAAGGACCAGATCGCCGAGTATGAGCGGCTCCTCTGCGAACACGCGGCTTCCGCCCGCGAAGGCAAGGCCGCACGCAACATGATCAAAACCATTGAGAAGCAGAAAGCCGCACGCGAGGAGCGGCTGAAAGACCTGCTGGCACGCGACAAGAAAGACGACGGGCTGGTCTTCGACGAGCTTGGCGTCGATCACCTGTTCATTGACGAAAGCCATTACTTCAAGAACCTGGAGACGCCGACCAAGATGGAGCGCGTCGCCGGCATCCAGACCGGCGGCTCCGAGCGAGCTTTCGACCTCTATATGAAGTCGCAATACCTGCACCGACTCCATCCCGGCCACGGCGTGACGTTCGCCACCGGCACGCCGATTTCCAACACGATGGTCGAGATGTACAACGTGCAGCGCTTCCTCGACCCGGAGGGGTTGAAGTCGCGAGGGATTGAGCATTTCGACGGGTGGGCCGGCACGTTCGGCGAGGTGGTGGACACAATGGAGATTTCTCCCGACGGGGCGAGCCTTCGCCCGCGCAGCCGGTTCGCCCGCTTCATCAACCTGCCGGAATTGCAGCAGATGTTCCGCAGCTTCTCCGACGTCCAGACGGCCGATATGCTCGACCTGCCGCGGCCGAAGCTGGAGACCGGCAAGCCGATCACGGTGGCCTGCCCGATGTCAGACGACCAGGCCAGGGAGCAGCAGGAGCTGGTCAGGCGCTACGAGCGCATCCGCAGCGAGCGCGTCGACCCAAGGCTCGACAATGCGCTGGCCATCACTACCGACGGCCGCAAGCTGGCTTTAGATGGCAGGCTGCTTTCCAAAGACGCCGGTGATTTCGCGGGCTCAAAGATCAACGCCCTGGTCGAGCGGGTAACCGTGACCTGGAAACGCAGCGAGGCAACGCGCGGCACGCAGCTCATCTTCTGCGACATGGGCGTTAAAGCCACAGCGTGGGGCTACTGCGTCTATGACGACATCGTGGAAAAGCTGGTGAGAAACGGCATTCCCCGCGACCAGATCGCTGCCATAGGCGATGCCGACTCCGACGCCAAGAAACAGGCGCTCTTCGACAAGGTGCGCGCAGGCAGCGTCCGCGTGCTCTTGGGCAGCACCTCGAAGATGGGCACCGGCACCAATGTGCAGAAGCGGCTGGTCGCCCTGCACCATCTCGATGCCCCGTGGAAGCCGGCCGAGGTTGAGCAGCGCGAGGGCCGCATCCTGCGCCAGGGCAATGAGAATAAGGAAGTAGCCATCTACCGCTACGTGACCGAAGGAAGCTTTGACGCCTATATGTGGCAGGCATTAGAGACCAAGGCTCGCTTCATCGCCCAGGTGATGAACGGCACCAGCGGTGTTCGCCGCGCCGAGGATATCGGCGGGCAGGAACTCAGCTACGCCGAGGTGAAGGCGATCGCATCGGGCAACCCCGCCGTGCTGACGCTGGCCGAGGCCGACGCCGAATTACAGCGTCTGGCCATCCTCAAGCGCAACCACGCCGACGAGCAGTTTGTCGCCCGCCGCAAAACGCAACGCGAGCTGCCGGAGACCATCGAGCGGCTTAAGGCCCGCATTGCAGGCATCGAGCTGGACATGAGTACGATCGCCGGGCACGCCAACGACCGCATCACGATCGGCCAGCGGCGTTGCTCGCGCGACGAGGCCCTCGATGTGCTGGCTGGCCGCCTGCGTGACCTCCCGGAATCGGTACGCGAGCCGCGCCGCGTCGAGCTGGGCGTGATGCAGGGGATTCACTTCGGCCTGCTGCTGCGGCCGCAGGCCGGGCCGGAGCTCTTCCTCGAAGGTATCACGACCTGCCGCGAGGCGATGGCCCGCGACCGTTCCGGCCCGCGCGCCATCATGAACGCCGCCGAGCGGCTGATCCGCGGCTTTGACGCGCGGCTTGCCGAAAGCCGCGACGACCTGACCTTGGCTGCAACGCAGTTACGCGACTACCAGTCCCGGCTCGGGACGGTATTCGCGCACGAGGAGTATCTCAGTCAACTGACTCACCTAAGAAACCGTCTCAAGGCGGTACTTTCAGGCGAGGCGGTTGAGCAAGGAGCTGAGCCGCATCCGCCGGCGCACGAGTTGGCTGGCCAGATCAAGGCGCTGAAAGCCGCCAACACAATCGAGGCCACAGCCGAACGCACCGGGACACGAGGACCGATCGTAGCCGTCGAGCCGGTCACCACCCGCATCCATCGGCGCAGGCCCAAGCGCCCCAAGCCCGAGCAGCCCGCTGAAGAAACAGCCGCACCGGCTGAGTCCGTTGCCCAGGCGGTTCCGGAAGCGGTCGAGCCGCCGGAGCCCCCTCCCCCACCTGAACCTGAGCCGATCTTCCCGACGTTGCCGCAGCCGAGCTATCGCGACTTCGTCCGGCGGCCAAAGCGGCATGACGCGCGGCAGTTGAGCTTTTTCTAGCCTGCCGCAGTTAACCCGATGTTAACCCTTTGGCGCTACCCTCGTTCCCAAATGCAACGCTGGCAACTTTTGCCCCGACCATGTCCGTCTTATGTATCGTCCTACCGCGCTTAAGCCCAAGGTAAAAGCCCGAGTTTCCGGGTCAGCCGGCTTCTCGCTCATCTTCATGAGCCTGTTTTTGACGGCGGCGGCGATTGTCATGGTGTCGTTCCTGCCGGGCAAGGAAGCGGGCAGCGACAACGCCAAAACCATCGACGACGTCCACAAGCTCGAGGAGGTCGAAGAAGCGATGCGCAGCTTCATGGTCTATAACCGCCGGCGGCCTTGTCCCGCCGACGGGCAGTACCTCATCACCTCCTCGAACTTCGGCAAGGAAGCGGCCATCGCCGGCACCTGCCAGGGCGGCACGCCCAATGCGCCCTTAGGTCCGGATGCCGGCACCGGCAACATCGTCGCCGGCATCATTCCCACGCGCAGCCTCGGCCTGCCCGCCGAGGACGCCTTCGATTCCTACGGCCGTCCCTTCACCTACGTAGTCGATAAGCGCGCCACTTCAACCGCTACCTGCGATGCGCTTGAGGGCATCAGTGGCGGCAGCACGACGCCCACCGGCAAGGGTGGACTCTATATCAAAGATGCCGCAAACAACACCATCGACCAGGTGATGTACGCCTATATCCAGCACGGGCCGAGCGGCTACGGCGCCTGGCCGCCCGAGGGCAGCGCTGCCACCTTGACAGCCGCCCAGAGCGCGGCGCGGCGGGTCAACAGCGGCTCGACCGACGCCGCGATGCAGATAGACGCCGGGGTAACCGTGGCGACGCCCGCGCCGGGCGTATCGGATTTCGCGCCGGTGCTGACCGACACGCTGGTTAAGAACAGCATGATCCTGCCCTCCAGCGCCAGCGGCAGCCTGGACACCGGATTCAACGACATCGTCTGGTACCGCGACGACCTCAAAAACACCTGCTGCTTAGGCAAAAAGTGCATCCCGATCGGGTTTAGGATTGATGGCGTGGCCGGAGATCAAAACTTCTACGTCGCTGGCATCGGCGACATCAACGGAGATGGAATTCCGGACATCATTATCAATGCCTATCCATACATCTACGTCGTATTCGGAACGCCGACCGGCTGGCCAATCCCGCCCACCGGCCTCAGCGTCAGCAGCCTGAACGGGGCGAATGGCTTTTCGATCAACGCATCCGCCAACCAGAACTCCTATGCAGTGGCCGACGTCAATGGCGACGGGTATGCGGATCTCTTCATCTGCTCTTACTGGGGAGCGAATTGTTACCTAATCTTCGGCGGAGCAGGCGCTTGCCAGGCAACCACGTCAACCTGCGGTTCATCCGCGCCGGCACAATGGGTTTCCGGCGGAACACTTAATCTGGCTAGCCTCAGCGGCTACACCGGCGTCAACGGCACGAGCGGCATTGTGATAAACATGTCCGGCATCGACGGAGCGGCTTCAAACGTAAGTATGCAGACTCCATCCGTCGCGGTCGGCAAAATTGACGATAGCGGCTACTACAGCCTGATTGCCATGGGGCCGTGCAAAGCTTATGGTCCGCCGTGGACCAATACCTGCGCCGACAACACACAGGATGGCTGGGGCGATGTTGAGGCCGTCGGATTCGTACTGTATGGCATGTCGCCCAGTGCATGGGCCAGCCTTGCCAGTCCGGTCACCGTCGCCGCCTTCAACGGCACCACCGGCTTCGAGATCCGCACCTCTACCCCCAATCTTCTCGCTGGCCATGTCAGGCTCGGCCAGCCGTTTGATTTCGACCATGATGGGTTCGACGACATCCTGATAAGCGTGGGACATTCGACGCCCGCTTATGCCCATGTGCTTTACGGCCGTTCGCGTGCCTATTGGTCCGCATCATTGACCGGCACTGCACCGGCCTTCCTCGACCTTGCCGCCGAACTGAATACCGCCAACAGCAGCACGCATTGTAGCTCCGCCGTCACCTGCGCTACTGAATTCTATAACAAAGCTCCGGACAACATCTGGGGAGGCACGTTGATGGGCGCCAGTCTCAATCCCTCAACCGGCCCTGATTTGATTATGGCCGGCAACGGCGCCTCTCCGACGATTGTTTTCGGAGGGACACGGTATCCCGCCACTTTTGACCTAAGCACATTAACATCGTCGACGGGATTTGTCGTGCCGACGGCCACCTGCTGCAATGGCATTCCGAGTTGGATAACCGAGTACACCAACGCCGCCGTCGCCGATGTGAACGGCGATGGTCGCAGTGACCTACTTCTGTCGGTGGGGCAGGCCACTATGGACGGCCGGTCGTCGTCGGGCGGCGTGCTGGTCTACTACCAACCGACGGGAGGCTGGAGCTCACTGCTTTCATCAGATCAACTTAAGTATGGCAGCTTCCACTGGGACGGCACGGATAGCTTCCAGATTTACGGGCCAAAAGCCAGTAGTACTTGTGGTACATCGGCCCCTGCCTTTGTTGGGGATGTGCGGCCAGGCGACAAGGGCGCGCCGGAGATCATGGTTTCATGTCCGACTGGCGAAACCTCCCACGGCTCTATCTACGGCCTCTACAAGAATAAAGGCTGGCCGTCGTCGATTGACCTCAACCAGCTCAATTAGTGTTCGCTGATTGGCTGGGCGCGACTCGTGTTCACGCCACCGATCGCAGGGCGGTTCCGAGCAGGTCGATGTCCTGCGGACGCCAACGCGTCGCCGGCATGGATAACCGGGCGAAGCCCCCGTCGTAGGCCGTGAGTGCAACTCCGTTGTCGGCGAACGCTTCGCGCAGCTCGTCGGCGGGTTCCACCCGCGTTTTGTCCCGCTCCGCTTGCAGCAGCAGGATGCCGGTGCGAAACGTCTCGGCCGGTTGCACCGGCATCCATCCAGACGCGGCGGCCAGCTCCGCTGTTTCCACCAGGTTCGCCCGCCTCTGCCGCAGCACGTCGGCGAGCGACGACGTCCGCTCCAGCGCATCGACCGCCGCCCCCTGGCAGGTGAACAATGGGATCAGGCTCACGGTTTCCGTCTCGCCGTCGAGCTTCGCCGTTTCAATCTGCGTCGTGAGTTTCAGCAGCGGATCGTCGAGTTCACCGGATTCCACCAGCCTTTTGACCACGGTATCGATCATTTCCGCCGAGCGCTGGCGGCCGTAGAAGCCGAGGCCCATCGGATGAAACCCATTGAGCCACTTATGGCAGCCGGCGAGGTAGAGATCGCAGTATTCGTTGTTCAGGTCGGCCGAGGCGTGGCAGAAATCCTGTGCGCCGTCGACCACGACCGATCGCACTTCCTGCATGGCTTCGAGCGTTCGCGCCAGGCGCTCCACCGGCAGGCGAATCCCCTGGTGGCTCACCGCTGTGAGAAACAACCCGTCGCAGCCGGCCTGCTGAAAGGTTGCTCGGACAGCGTCAACCAATTCGCTCTCGCCGACCTGGTCGCGGCACAGCAGATCATGCACCGCCGCAACCGTGATTATCCGGCCGGCGAGCCGTGCCTCATGGGCTAGAATCTCCTGATAGGGCGGCCAGCCCAGGTCGGTCGCCAGGACGTTGCGGCATTGCTGGAACAAAAGCCGCGCTGCGAACTTCATCAGCTGTGTCGAGCGGTTGACTATGAGCACCGGCAGGTCTGGGTTACTCCCCGCCAGGGTGCGCAGGTTTGCCTTGAGCGGGCCGATTCCGTGCCAGGGCAAAAGGCCCGGGAAGCGGGTCTTCACGGGCGGGCGGCACGCATTGATGCCATGCCGCAAGAAGCGCTCGAACAGCTTTGAACCGCCCTCCTCAGCCACCATGGACGCAAAATCGACGTGGGCGACGCAAGCGCGAGGGGACATCTGCCCGAGCCTCGCGGTATCCAGGTATAACTGGGTCCGTTGCACGCGCGGCACTCCTTTCGCTGGGGTCCCAGATTCTACCCCTGCCGAGGCTGCTGGTCCAGAATCGAAGCAAAGGAACGCGCGTAGAGCAGCAACCGCTGCCATTTGCTGTCGGCCAACTGCACTGCCTCCGGGTCGAGGTCGAGCGTAAACCGCAGGGTGCGGCACGCGTCGTCAAGCTCCTGTGTGCCGACGGCGCGGTCTCCGTAGATGCCCATGTCAATGAGCAGTTCCGATTCGCGGCTGAGTTCGGATTCGCGCACCAAGGCGATCCAGAGCCCGTGATTGTGCTGCTCCTTGATCCACGGCAGGATCTGAGGCGACGGCAGCGCCTCCCCGGCCGGCCACAGGTCGTCGCGCAGAATGACGATCCGCTCGACCAGTACGCGGCGCTCGACCGCCTCGAAATTCACCCGCATGCTCTGCGCGCCCGGCTCGTCCTGCCAGTATTTCGGCGAGCGCACCCACGACACCGAGCGGTATTCTCGCAGATCGGGGCTTCGCAGGATCTCTTCGTACACCGTCCGCCAGCCTTCGGTGAGCGCGAAGACAATCTTGCCGCTTCCCAGCCCGTCAATCTGTTCGGCGACCGAGGCCAGCTTGAGGAGGGCGATCCGCCGCAGGATTGGGTCAGTGCGCTCGGCAAGCGCAGTGAGACTTCCGGCAATCTGCCGGTAGCGATCGAACAACTCAGGGTCGCCGGCGAGCGACAGCGGCACCGACAGGCTCTCGATGGCAGCCGTGCGGTCCTTCTCCCGTTGCTCCTCCTGGCCGAGATAGCTCAGGAACAGGCCGCCCAAGATGCTGATGAAGCCGCCGAGCACGGCAAGCTGCGCCGGCAGCGGCCCGAAGGCCGAGACCAGCGCCATGAGCACCGAGCCGGCGATGGCGGTGGTAAGAAAGCGGAAGCTTAAGAGGGCTGAACTGCGGTGCGGCGTTCCCGATGACATGAGCGGCAACTTACGGGACATTCGCCCCGCTGGCAAGAAAGGATGGCGGCCCCGTATCGCCGCGGGAACGTGGCCGTGCCCTGCCTTGGGCGGCCATCCGGCCTTCACCGTGGGCGCCCGGGTCGGCGGAGCCATCTTCCGAGTATAATTGGCGACTCGCGCATGTGTTGTCTCTCTTCGCGCGCGAAGGTAGCACTGCTCTCGGCATTCGTCACGCGATTTATCGCCGCGGGGCAGAATCGCGCCGCGGTGGGCTAGTTCTGGCCGACGAGCTTCATCAACAGCCGCATCAGGTCTCCCCGGAAGGCCGGCTTGGCGAGATGGTGGTCGATGCCGGCCTGCTCCGATCGCCGGCGGTCTTCGGGGCTGTTGTAGCACGTAATGGCGATCATCACCGGGTGGACCGGTTCGAGCTTTTCACGCAAGGCGGTGGCCAGTTCCCAGCCGTCGGTGTCCGGCAACCCGATGTCGAGCAGGATGATCTGGGGAAGAAACTCCGCGGCCTCAGCGGACGCCTCTTTACCCGTGTGGGCGATGCGTGTTTCGCAGTTGAGCAGCCGGGCGTAACGCCCCAGCAGGTCGGCCGTGTCGGGGTGATCCTCGACGATGAGGACGCGCGGCTGCAGTGATACGCTGGCCATGCATTCTGCTCCCGGTTGTTATCACGCCGGCGAGCGGGCTGGGCCAACGAAAAGGCCACATCAGCCCGACTACCTGGCCAACGTGGCATTCAGAAGGAAATCTTACCAAACCCGTCTTTTTATGCCAGGGCGCTCGGCGCAACGAAAAAGGGCGGCCGGGATTCACTCGTCGGTCGCCCCTGGGCCGCCCTGCCCCCACTGGCAAGTCATCTAAGGTATCGGTTTCACCTGCCGGGCGGCTTGATGGAACTTCACCCTGTGTGACATCACTCCCGGACGCTATCGACCTGGCCGACGTGCAACCGGGCACCGGCCCGCGAAATACGGCCGACAAACCAGCGCTCACTGGCGATGAATTCGATGCCCGTTTCAAGGTCGGCGCAGCGCCACCACGCAGGCGAGCCGGTTTCGGCCAGCACCGTCACCTCGCGCCTCTTGTCGACCAGGGACAGCGTCCAGGTTTCTCCTGCACGGATGTTTGCCATTCTCATGTTCAAGCAGCAGCGATCTTCCCGGCACCGGGCATTGTCACCCCACCCGGGGGTGATGTAAAGAAGCGCATCCGGCGTCAGGCAAAGGCAACCCGGCTTTGGGTGCTTTTGCGAGTGAAGTAGCGGTTTAGACGGGGAGCGCCATAGCAGCAAACGTGAATCCGATCGCGGCACCAGCCACCAGCGAAAGGAACCACCAGCCGACACCCCGGCTATTGGGCGCGGACATGCTGAGCGGCGGGCGATAGGGATTATCGTGCATACCTCTATTCTACGGCGCTCGGTCACTCAACGAGCCGAAACCCGCCAGGCATGCCAGGCATGGCCATACTCTAACGAATGTCTGAAAGATGAGTACCGCGCATGAAAAGGCCACGTCGATGGAACCGGGACATCCCCGACGTGGCACTGGATACGGCCACCGCCGCGGCCGCGGGGGAATGGTAGCGGGAAGCGGCGGACGGGGCCAGAGCGGTTTGGGGCCCAAAAAGGCCGCGCCGGGCGAGAGGGGATTGCCTGCCTTGTTGCCAGGTACGAAGCCTGCCTGACCGCCAGAAAACGTTATTCCCGATCGATCCGTGCATCCGCCCGGAAATACCAGGTTTCATTGAATGTCCACACCGCGTTAGATATCCTTTCCATGGAAGCGGGATAGACAACCTACAACATGGTGTTGACGAATGGTAAAGAAACGTGCGGCCGAGGTGAGCAAATCAGACGCAGTGAAGGAATACGTGGCAACCTACCCGAATGCGACGGCAAAGGACGTGGTTACCAACCTCAAACGCGCCGGGATCAAGGTCTCGTTGTCGCTGGTCGCAAAGATCAAGAGCAAGGGCGCCACGAAATCGAGTCCGAAAGCCTCAACCCACCCTGCGGCGTCAAACGGCGCCGCCGAAACGAGCAAAGCCGAACGCATCCGGCAGGTCGCCCAGGGCATGAAGAAGCCGGTCCGTCCGCGTGATGTCATCGCTGTCCTGGCGGCGGAAGGGGTGGCCGTCTCATCGGCGCAGGTCTCCACCACGCTCCGCGCAATGGGGATGCGACGACGCCGTCGTGGCCGCAAACCAGTAGAAGCAGCACCGGGTCGTCCAGCGATCGTGTCGTCCGGAACGCTTTCGCTCGACTCGTTACTGGCAGCAAAGAAGCTGGTGACTCAGTTGGGCAGCGTGGAAGCCGCGAAGACGGCCGTCAATGCGTTGGCAAAGCTGAGCTAGTGTTGGACGTGGCGGCCGATCGCGCGAAGCCGACCAGCACTGCTTCTGGGGTAGTCACGAGGCGGAGGCTGGGAGAACTGCGTGGGCTGTGCATCGTAGTTCCGGGGTGGCTGCAGGCTCCTCCAGCGCGAAGCCGATACACTGGCTCGCGAAGGAGCGCCACATGCAACTCCCCGATCTACTACTTTCCGTCGTCCGCGAGAAAGTGCTCGACGCGTTTCAGGCGATGGGCGCCGGCGACAGCACCTGCTCCGAGATGGTCATGCTCGATGACGGCTATGTCGTAGGCCGCAAGTTTTGCAGCGGCCGTCTTCAAGCGGTCTGGCTGCTCGGCGAAACGCGCATACGGATCTTCAACGAGGTCGGCGACCTGCTCGACACACAGTCGCTCGACCCGGCCGAAGCGCCCGTAAGAAAAGCGGCGTGAGCTTTGTAGTTTTTGGACTTCTTTCCGCGGGGCAGCGTCCTATCAGCGATGTTGTCCGATGGTTCGGCTGCACCTTTAAGATTTCGAGCCTCATGCCCAAACGAACGACCATGAATGAGCGAATGCAGCTTCCGGGCACCACCGGTAACTCAACCAGGGTGAAGGCCTGTGGGACGGCGGAGCGACCCGCCGCAATTGCTTCGATGCGTTCACGTCGCCGGGCCAAAGAGGCCGACATCGAGTTTGCGGCACAGGTCGGCGGGCCAGTTGTGGTTTCCGTCCCAGTTGCTAAACGGGGCAATCGCCAGCATCGAAGGCAAAGGCAAGAGCAGCCGATGCATTGCCGTATCACGGCAAATGGATTGCCTCAATCACCGGCACCGCCTTCCCCGCCGCCATTGCCGCTGGCCGGTCGGCTTCCTGAATCCATGGCACGCGGTGCCGCACGATGCCGGAGAAGAGCCGCACATGAGGCCGCACCTCGGCGTTGAGATTGCGGCCGATGATCTTCACCTTGTCGCCGCCGAACTTGAGCAGGATTCCGTCCGATGGGTTGAATTGCGCCGGCATAAGCCAGGCATATGGATAGGCGACGATGCTGCCGTCCCTCTTCCGAAGCTCCAGCATGGCGGCGCGCTCGTGGACGCCGCGGAGCCACCCGAAGGCGCCAAGGTCGCTGGGCTCCTCCTCGCCTGATCGCGGGACGGCCGCGTTGCGTGACGGCAGGTGACGGTCAAGCAGGTCAGTATCCGTAGGCAAGCTCAGGCTCCTTCTGCCGTTCGCGTTCGGGGAGCGCCGGCTGTAGCTGCCGCATCATCACCGCCCGCGGCATGCCGCCGCCGGCCATGAGGTCGGTCGCGCTGAGCCGCTCCTCCGATTGCTCGATCGCCTCCCGCAGCGATTCCTTGTCGGACGTATAGACGATAACCTGCTTCCTCGCCCGCGAGGCGCTGACGTAGAACTGCTCCTTCGACGACGCCGGGAAGGACTCGCTGGCCTGGCCGATGAGCGCCACATCGACGGTGCGGCCCTGACTGGCATGGCTCGTCACCACGTAGCCGTGCGCCAGGTGGCCGAAGTTCTTGGCCACCGTCCAGCCGTTGTGAAGGACGATGTTACCCGCCCCATCGAATTCCCTGACCTTATATAGTGTGCCGTTGTTGAGCCGGTGGCTGCCCTCCGCTGTCGTGCCGTTCCTGGTGATGCGCACCCAGTCGCCGGGGGCGAGGTCGAGCGTCGCCGACGCGAAGACATCGAAGCGGTTTGCCAACGCCAGCGGCAGTATTTGATTTTGCTCAACGGCTATCCGGTCGCCGCGCGTAAAGCCTTTGGCGTTCTGGTGGAAGACCAGCACGTCACCCGGCTCGTAATTGACCTTATCGCCGCGCTCGGCTTCGGTGAGGCTCTTGTGAGAGAGCACCTGAAACGAACGCTCATCGGCGCCGATGCTGCCGCTTTCTTTTAAGGCGGAGCGGATTTCCTGCGTGATACGGGCGCCCTCGGCGTGTGTCGGCGAGACGACGAGCGCCGTCTTCCCCTCCTCCACCGCCTGCACGTAATCGCTCGCCAGCAACTGGTAACGCTCGTCGTCGGCAACCTCCCTGACCCAGCCCAGTTCATCAAGCGCGGCAAAGCCGTCGGCGGTGCGGCCCTCGCCGAGCGCGGTGACCGCCTCCTTGTAGGCGCCCTTCTGCCGCTGGATTTCTCTGACCTCCGCCGGCTTCACCCCCGCCTCGTCTTCAAGCAGCTTCAAGGCCCCGCCGCGCTCGACCGAGCCGTGCTGCCGCCGGTCGCCGGTAAGCAGCACGCGGGCATCGAGCTTATCCGCCGTCTTAAACACCGCCGCCATCGTGCGGGTGCCGAGAAGCCCCGCCTCGTCGATCCAGATGAGCTGCCCCCTCGCCTGCTCTTTGAGCTTGTCGTCGAGCAAAAACCTGGCCACCGTCTCGGCGTCGGTAAAGCCGGCCTCGCGCAGCGTGCCGCGGCTGGCGCTGGACGAAGGTGCCAGGGCGATCACCTTCGTGCCGGCCGCCTCGATGTGCTCCACCGCCTCCTGCATCAGCGACGTTTTGCCGGCGCCGGCGGCGCCGCGCATGATGGTGACCCGGTCGCGTGAGCCGGTGATGTGAGCAACCGCCCGCTTCTGCTCGTCCGTGAGCCAGTCGCGGCTGAAACCGTCATGATCGGGAGCAAGCGGCCGGCACGTACCCCTGCCCTGGCGCGCAAACGCGATGAGGCCCCGTTCCTCGGCCAGCACCTCGCGCGTGGTCGCCATCCGCCGCCCGTGCCGCTCGGCCGTGATGACATCGCTTGCGGCAAGTGCCTCTTGCACCTCCTCGACCGTCGCCTTGCCGACACCGTGCTTTAACGCCTCGGCCAGCAACCGCCGCTCGTCGATGACGGATTTCCGCTCGAAGGAATGCTGGGTGGCATACTCGACGGCCGTTACCGCCGCCGTGCCGTCGGGGACCAGGGCTTCGGTGCCGAGATTCTTCTCCAGCGCCGCAAGCGAATCGCGTTCGTCTCTCGTCATCCGCTCCCGCCACAGCGACTGCAGTTCGGGGAAGCTCATGTCCCTTTTCTTCGACTGGCGGGTTTTGGCGCCAAGCTCGGCCTTGGCCCCGGCATCGTCGATGCCTTTCTCTCTCGCCTTCTCCTCGATCTGCGCCGTCCGCCTTGAGAATTTCTCGATGGTGTCGCGATCGACCCCGGCCAGCTCCCAGCCGTGCTTGCCGCGCACGGTCTCCAAGCCGAGCTCTTCCAGACGATGCGCCAGCCTCGAATGGAACACCGCCTCGAAATACGGCGCGTCGCGTTTGAGGTTGCGGAACTGCCCGGCCTTCCATGCCTGCTCGCTGCCATCCCAGGTCGTGTTGAAGACGAAGCAGTGCCCGTGCAGGTGCGGATCGGGCACGCCATCGACCGGCCTCGACGTGAAATGCACGAACTCGCCCCACACCATGTTGCCGGTCGTGCGGTCCTCGTTCCTGCCGCCTTTCCTGACGCGGGTTTTCATTTCGGCTTCGATATCGTGCATCGTGCCGTCCATCGCCTCGCGGAAGGCAGTAAGCAGCCGCTCGTCCTTCGTCATGGCGTAAAGCAGCGACACGCTTTTTGGCACGTGGAAGTTCATGTCGTAGCCCACCGTCCGGTCGCTGCGCATGCGGGCGGTGAGCTGCTCACCCGTCGCCGGGTGCCGATTGTCGCAGAGCGCATCCCAGTCGGCCTGCTCAATCTTGCCTTCGAGGCCGAGCCGCCTCGCCCCCTCGCCGCGCCACTGGCCGGCAAGCTCCTGGCCCTCCGTGTAATAGTCGGCGGTCGAATAGTAGCTCTTCGCCCCGGCCGGCTGGCTGTTCTGGAACATCCTCAGCATGGCGGATTATACGTTCACGTCTTCGCGCCATAGTCAATGCTTCTCGATGGGTTTTGCTATTGCCGGTTGTGCCGCGTGCTTCCCCATGCGGCTCCAATGCCACGGCCGTCCCACCGCCCTGTCCGGTGCCGATGGCGATCGGTGCCGTCAGCGCCGGCTCGCGTTCGTTATCGCTCATGGACACTTTCGCCGCTGTGAACGCTCCATGCGTCCTTTGTGTGGGAAGCTGCCACGGCCGACGTGCAAGTAAATCTTGCAGCGGGACCCACCCCCCTTCGATTGACTTGCCCGTCTAAGGCCGAGGCGGGCGCTTGTCCCACAGGACGCAATCAAGCGTTCCAGCAAAAGCGAAAGGAACCTCTTATGAGCACGAACGACAACGGAGCGGCCTCCAAGGCACCGACGCACATCGCCTACCAGGTGCGCGAGCGCGAAGGCCAGGACAGCATCTGGACCCGCATCGGCGCCGCCTGGCAGCACAAGGACGGCAAAGGCTTCAACATCGCCATCGAAGCAGCGCCCCTCGACGGGCGTATCACGCTCCGCGTCCGCACGGAGAAGAAGGAGTAACAGCAAGTCAACCAGGGCGGGGCGAATCGCTCCGCCCTCACACCGGAAAGGAATCCGACCATGCCAACCGCCCATCTCAGCTTCTGCGACCTGACAAGCCAGCTCGACGAGTTGCTCTCGGCCAACTGCGATCCCGAATTCGACGCCGTCTACGAGGATCTCGACCGCGAGTTCGCCCACCGCCGCCTTCACTTCAGCGATGGAGGCAGCGATGCATAACCGTTTGCTCCTCACACTCGACGCACCGGCCGACGCCGGTTCCGAGCAGGTTCGCGAAGATGCCTTCGACCGGCTGATGGACGACAACTCCTTCTGCGGCGAAGGCGGCCGGTTCGGCGGTCCCATCTGCGACTGGTTCGTCATCGGCGGACGCTGGAGCGGCCTGCTCACCGAGACGACTATCGGCGATGCCTACCGGACGGCTGCCGGCAACGAGCAAGGTGCGGCCCTCGATGCCGTCTGGAGCCGCCACGGCGGCGCCGGCCCGAGTCCGACCAACCGCGACAGCTACGAGCAGCTCGGCTACGTCGATGACGCCATGATCGTAAGCGAGGCGCTTTACAACGCACTGCTCGCCGAGAACGAGGGCATCGACACCGACTGCCAGCACTTTGCCGATCTCGACGGCGAGGAGGTCAGCCGCGGCTTCATCGGCCGCAAATGGCTCGTCGTCGTCGATTACCACCACTAACCGAAAGGACTCACCCATGAAAATCAATCGCATCATCAGCATTGCCCATCACCGCAACGGCGTGGCCGGCGCGCCATTCGATGTGGCGCTATTCACCGACACCGGCGACAGGCGAAGCCGCAAGGTAGCCGTCCTGTTCGAGCCGCCGGGCCACTGTGCCGTGCTCGACGTAGAGAAGCTGGCCGCCGGCGACATCGCCTTCGGCAGCAACTCCTGGCGCGGCGACGACTATGAGCCGCCCCTCAGGCAGGCGGTGGGGACGCACCACCAGATGCGTCCCAAAGACGAGCCCGTGCCCGAAGCCGGCATCGAGCCGCCTCGCGACGAAGCGCCGAGACTGAAGGAAGCCCTGGCCTGGCTTGCGACGGCGGCTGAGGACCTGGAGGCCGCCATGGACGGTGTCACCACCGAGTTCACACGTGAGCGCGAAGAGCTGGCAGCCGCCTGCCGCCACGCCCGCGACGCACTGGCCACCGGAGCCGAGCTTGATGTCCACCGGCTCCTCGCGGCACGCCGGCAGGTCGCTGTCGTATGGAACATCGAAGACGTGCAGCAGCTTCGTCCCGATCTCAGCGACGACCAGGCGTGGGAGGTGCTTGAACAGGCTTACGACGTCCATGACTGCGAATGGGGCTTCACCTGGACGCACCTCGAAACGGTCGCCGACGACATGTTTCCCAAACCATCAACCACAGAGGAGTAACCACCATGACCAACAGCATCGAACTTTCAGAAGACGCCTTCGACGCGCTATTCCCCTTAAAGACGAACCACTTAAACCCGGCTGCGCGCTGGTCGCATGGCGACGCCGGCGGCTGCCTGTTTGAGACCTACGGCGAAGAGATGGCATTTGTCAGAGAGCAGAATCCCCGCACCGTCTGGACGTTCGTTGATGCCGACGATGGCGGCCAGTGCGTCATAAGCGGCTTCCACCTCGTAAACCGCATCGGCTACCTGATAAGCACCACCGCCGCACCGGAAGGAGTCGAGATTCACGTCCGCATCCCCCACCGGCCGCGGGCCGAGCGTCTCGCCCTCTTCTCCAAGGCCATCGCCTGCTACCCGGACTTCGACCCGGCGACCAATCTCGTCGATCTGCTGGCGGACGCCATGCACTGGAGCGCCGCCGCCGGCGTGAATTTCGACGAGGCGCAGGCGACGGCCGCCGACCATTTCACCCACGAAACCACCGACTGAAAGGAGCACGACCATGTTCACATCCGCCATCAACCCCTTCTACGCGACCCGCTTCAAGCGCCGGGCAACACCGGTGCGGCGCAAGGCCGTCATCGGCAAGGCGACGCTCTATCTCGGCGACTGTTTTGACGTGTTGCCGAGTTTGAGCGGCGTTGGCGCGGTCATCACCGACCCGCCCTACTGCATCGGCTTTGGCTACCGCAGCTACGACGACGCGCCGCACAAGTACCACCGGCTGATGAGCCGGCTCGTGCCCGAATGCTCGCGCATCACCGCCGGCGGCCCCTGCTTCGTCTGGCAAAGCCCGCTCAAGGCCGACCAGTGGCATCGCTATTTCCCGAAGGGCTACCGCATCGTCGCCGCTTGCAAGATCTTTCCCGACCGCCCCGGCAAATCGAACTGCCTGAGCTGGGACCCG
Source organism: Pirellulales bacterium (assembly GCA_035550375.1). Taxonomy (GTDB): domain Bacteria; phylum Planctomycetota; class Planctomycetia; order Pirellulales; family JAICIG01; genus DASSFG01. The sequence goes on from DASZPH010000057.1 coordinate 33,588, forward strand.
GTCATCTTCTGGAGCAGCCGCAGGCGGATCCATGACGAGCTGCCGCACGACTGGCACGTCGACGACCTGCGCCCATGGGACGGCTATCGAGGCGACAATCCCGTCCCCTGCCCGCGCCCGCTGTCGCAGGTACGGTATTTCTGCGAGGCGACTTCGGCCGAGACCATTCTCGACCCGTTCCTCGGCAGCGGCACGACCGGTGTGGCGGCGATCCTCGCCGGCAAGACCTTCGTCGGCATCGAGCAGGACCCGGTCTACTTCGATTACGCCTGCCGGCGCATCGAGCAGGCCACGAAGGGCATCGTCAGCGTGACTCTAAATTGACACCGCATAACCTGGAGCGTTAAGGTGCCACGAACACACCGAGAATCATTGATGGCGAAGCAGCCGCCCAAAGTCGTCGTTTTAGCCGGCCCCAACGGTGCCGGCAAATCCACATCCGCGCCAAGGCTTTTGCGCGGGGCGCTGAAGGTCGACGAATTCGTCAACGCCGACCTTATAGCGCAAGGCCTGTCCGGGTTCGCTCAGAACCGCGTGGCGTTTCAGGCCGGCCGGATTATGCTTGCTCGCCTCCACGAGCTGGCGGCGGCACGCGTCAGTTTCGGCTTTGAAACCACCCTGGCGACGCGGTCCTATGCACCGTGGCTTGCTGAACTGCGCGCGGCGGGCTACACGGTCCACATCGTGTTCCTTTGGCTGACCAATGCCGATGAGGCGATAGCCCGCGTCGCCGAGCGCGTTCGCGCAGGAGGCCATGATGTGCCGGAACCGACTATCCGGCGCCGCTATCAGGCCGGCCTGAAGAACCTGTTGCAGCTCTATGTGCCGTTGGCGGACACCTGGCAGGTGATTGACAATAGTATGGTCGTGCTGACTCCCCGTCGCATAGCCGCCGGGGGAACCCGAGGGCCGGCGCACATCGATCATCCGTTGACTTGGCAAGCCATTGTTGGCACAGTGGGACAGTCATGACCGAAATTCATCCCTACGACCAGCAGACGCTCAATCAGATCCTCACCGAATCGGCCGCCGTCGAAGCCGCCGTTCGTGAAGCAGTCCGCGACGCCCTGCTCATGCACAAGCGGCTCGGCAATCCGGTTGCCACATGGCAGGACGGAAAGGTTGTCTGGATTCCTCCCGACCAGATTCCGATCGATGACGCGCCTGCGCCCCACTGATCCACGTTCCTTCCTCGACGCAGAACAGCGCGCCGAGATCGAACGCCGGCTTGCCGCCGTCGACGCCGGCACCATGCCCGTCCACCCTTGGGAGGAAGTCCGGCGGCGGCTTCTAAACCGCCGTTGATTGCGGATCGGATACGGCCGCCGAAGCTGTTCTGCGATGGACGCGCCGTTATTATTCCGGCCGCTCCCGCACCTCAAGATGGGAGCCGATGTAGCTCACGAAACGCGAGCAATCGCCGTTGAATGATTCGATCGACGCCCGAATCATCTCCGGCCGGCCGAGGTGCTCCCAGTCGAGGATGAATCCGCAGTGATAGGCCAGATGGCTTATGAACTGCCGCTGCGCACGTCCGTTGCCCTCGCGAAACGGATGCACTGCGTTGATTTCGCCAAGATAGTGTCCCGCCCGCTCGCTGAACGCCTCGATGCCGAGTCCTGAAAGATGCTTTTCTTTTGCCAGCCGCCGGAAAATCAATTCTGCGGCAGCCTCGATATGCCGATGATGGGCAAACGTCGTGTCGCCGCGGCTGATATCAACAGAACGTATCTCGCCAGCCCAGTCATAGACATCCTGAAACAGATAGCGATGGATGGCCTTGAGGTGCGTCAGGTCGAAATCGCCGGGCAGCGGCGTTTGCCTCAGTTGATACGACCGGATGCTGGCGAAGGAGACTTCCGCCTTCTCCAATTCGGCCTCCGAACCTAAGCCGAGCCGATTCTTCAGAACGCCGGTTGCGGCGTCAATATAATGGTCACGGTTCGAGTATTTGGGCATTGCCGCCAAAGCGAGCGTAGGCATTGCGCAATGCGTCGGCACTGGTGATTTCACCGCGCGCCACCCGTTCGAGATCATCGACCGTCGCCGGCGGCACGGTCAGGCCCTCCAAAGTCTGCTGTGCCAGCGCATCCCTGACCGCACGGAGGTTCCAGGCGATTTCCTGCTCAGTCAGCATGGCAGCATCTCCCCGCGCCCGCGATGTTTCACCAGCCGATGGTGAATCCGGCCAAGCGCTTCGTTGAAGTCAACCGCGCTTGTCTCGCCGCGGTCATAGGCGTCCAGCCGCCGGTCGATTTCGGAGGCCCACGCCTTGGCAATCTCAGGCGTTGCAAACCCGCATGTTTGCTTAAGGATTTCACCACGAAGGGGCATATCATCGCCTCAAAACTTGCCTCAATTGCATCGTCGCATGGTTCACACTGAGTGTCGAGCGGTTTCTTCGGCACGCAGGCGGCCGCTGCCTTCACGATTCGTCCCGCTCCGGCACGTCTCAAACTGGCACAATCTTGAGCGTTGACAATGGCTTATTGCCGCGCTACCTGTGGCCTCCCGCGGCCGCTTGTTGCGGCCGCTTCAACCGCAGCAAGGAGGCACTATGCCACGGAAACGAACACTGGCCAATGAACAGCAGCACGAGGAAACCGTCGCCCGCGAGCCGGGCGACGAGCAACGCGAGCCGCTGCCGCCGCAACGCGGCTGGAAACATGACAACGCCGCCGGCGTCGAGCGCCTCTATTACACCGACACCGAGCAAGGCGTTTACGAGGCATGGCTCAAGTTCCGTGACGGCAAGCCCTCGGAGGCCGTCCGCAATTTCATGAAAGACAACGGCTACCGCTGGCAGCCCGAAGCGCCGTCGGGCGGGCGCTGGCCGGAAGTCCAGGGCGCGTGGGTGCGGCCGACGAACTACCAGACGCTAAGCCAGGACCGCCTCCACCATGAACGGGTCTTCGCCAAGGTCGTCGAGATGATCTACGCCGAAAAAGGCATCGAGGCCGGGCAGTCGCAGGGCCAGCGGATTCCCTTCTAGCACCGATATGACACTCAACGATCTTTTGAAAGACGGTCGCAAACACGCCGTCGGCCGGGACGTCTATGACTACTTCCTGGACGTGCTGCCGCCGGTAACCGGCCCGATGAGTTATCTCGGCGAGCACTGGGACTTCGGGTTCGCCGAGGGCGCCGACCGCATGCGGCTGTTCAAGCGCGAGGGCGATGGTTATTTCGCCATCGAGACGCCTTACCTCAACCCCCGCGAAGCCGGCCCCGTTGACACGCAGAAGCGCCGCTGGGTGATGCGGTGGGTGCAGCTCGGCAAGGCGTATCCGCCGATCCGCCAGGCCGCCGACCCGCCGTTTACAACGCAATCGTTCCACGAGTGCCGACACCACGGCGAGCTTATCGGCAAGCTCAAGCACGGCGGCTGGCCGGTCGCGCAGGCGTTTTACGTCGGCGACCTGTGCTTCATCCAGCAGGACCTCCTCGGCCGCTGGCTTGCCATCAAGGGCGAGACCGTCCTCGGCATCCTGCCGCTTACCCACATCATCGAGCGCGACGGTGCGACGGCGGCCGAGCAACTGATGGCCGACCTGCGGGCGGAAGCCACCCTGCCGCCCGTCCGGGAACTGGCACGCTGATGAGCTGGGCAACCCGCGTTTCACCCATCCGTGTCGGCGACACCATCGCCTACTCGAAACGCTTCCTGCAAAGCATCGGCTGCCATCTCGGCGACATGGCGCAGGCGCGCGGCAAGGTGACGGCCATCGAGCCGCTGGGCGACGTCATCCTGGCGTGCATCCTATGGGACACGCCGGACCTGCCCGACCGCATCAACGTGAAGAACCTGAGCCTCGTAAAAAACGGCATGGTGATGGAGCACTGCTGACGGCCGCTTTTCAAGCTCCAGGTGCCGGGTCGCCGTTCGATTTTTGTTGACTGTCGATGCCGAACTGTGGCACTCTTTACGTATGAGGATACGTACGGATTTATGCAGCACAAGCTGACCATTTCCATCGACGGCGACGTTTATCATGGGCTTCATGCCTTGATCGGCCGAGGCAATATCGGCAGGTTTCTTGAGAACCTCGCCCGTCCCTTCGTCTGCGACGATGCGCTGGCGGCCGGCTACCGCGCAATGACGGCCGACGAGCGCCGTGAAGCCGAGGCCGACGCGTGGAGCGAAGCCCATCTGCCAGACGTGCCCGACGATGAATCGTGGTGACATCTGGTGGGTGTCCTTTGAGCGGGCGACCGGCGGTGAAGTACGCAAGCGGCGGCCCGCAGTCATCACCAGCAACAATACCGCCAACCGGTTCGCCAACCGCGTTCAGGTCGTCCCCATCAGCACTCGCATCGAGAAGCTCTATCCATGCGAGACGTTGGTCCAGGTCGGGGACCGCAAGTGCAAGGCGATGGCCGACCAGCTTACGACCGTCAGCAAGCATCGCCTCCTCACCCCCCTCGCCTCTCTGACCGCCGAGGAGCTCGAGCGCGTCGAGATGGTCGTCCGGCTTCAACTCAGCCTCTAATCGGAGGCCCGGAATCCTGCCTGCCAGTCAGTTGCCCGACTGTGGCGCCGCGGCACCCTGCCACGTCACCCGGAGGCATCTCCAGGCGCATCGCGGGCATGAGTTAGTGAGCCGACCAAGGCATGTCCCGGCAGCTCCGAGGCGGTCATCAGGCCGTACCCAAGTTGAACAGACGTCTTCCCTAAGCGGAGCTTAGGAAGAATTGCACCGTGCAATCGCCTTTACGACGAATCGCAAGCACGGTTTTGCAGAGCGTCGTATCGTCGCAGAATCGTATTTACGACTATGCGATTGGCTCGTCCCAGTCCGGGACAATGGCCGCCGGCCGCTCTGTCTGAAGCCCGGTCCCTGCCCGCTTCAGTTGCCCAACTGAAAACCGCAAAATCGTATCGTCGTAAGTACGATTTTGCGGTTTTGCTGAGCGGTGCATCGCAAACACGACGGCGCCGGGGATCGTATCGACGTATTACGGGCACACGGCATCACTACGACGACATGACTATCGTGCCGGTCGCCGTGCCACCGCCCCAACCTGCCGCGCCTCCATCCGCCGGCTGGGCCCGCGTCACCGCCAGGCCGGGTCGTCGCAAATACGATTTTGCGACTTTACGACCGGGCGCCGGGCCATCATTGGCGTGGCGGACCGGCGGCGGGCGACGTCACTGTGGACGTTCATCGCCCTGCCGGCATCCGCCTTCAAAGGTGCCGCGGCTGGTTAGTCAATCCACTGACTTAAGCCTGCCTGGTCGCATTTCCGTAAACACGTTTTTACACTTTTACGATTCTGCGTCCGATGGCAGCGGCCGATCGAAGGTTGCGCTTGCGGCAATCAGCCTGGCGTACCTCGCGGCCGGACGCAGTCGTATTTCCTGAAATACGATTCTGCGATTTTGCGCTCAATCGCCCGACAGGGCCTGCCGGGCCACGGAACGTCTGAGCGGAGTGGGTTTCAACGCGTTCTGGTGGGTCGGCGTCGCAATTCTGCAAACACGCTTTTACGATTTTACGCTCATTCGCCCGATAGCCGATGCGACCGTGGCCTGCACATTCTTGTTGACTGGTCGCGCCGATTGCCTTACTGAACAATCGTAAAATCGTAATTACGACACGAGCATGCCCAAGGTCATCGCCATACTGAACCAGAAAGGCGGCGTCGGCAAAACGACGCTGGCCATCCACATCGCGACGGCCATCGCACGCCGCGACCGCAAGGTACTGCTGATCGACGCCGACCCGCAGAACAGCGCGCTGGACTGGGCGGCGGCGAGGGAAGGGCACCCGCTGTTTCCGGTCGTCGGCCTGCCGAAATCCTCGATCCACAAGGAACTCCCAACGCTTACGGAAAAATTCGACGTGGTGGTGATCGACGGTCCGCCGCGCGTCCACGAGGTGGCGCGCTCGGCCATCATGGCAAGCGACCTGGTGCTGGTGCCGGTCCAGCCGTCGCCCTACGACGTGTGGGCCTCCAAGGAAATCATGGACCTGCTGAATGAAGCGACCGTCTACAAGCCCAGCCTCAAGAAAGCCTTCGTCATCAATCGTAAAATCGTAAATACGGCGATCGGCCGCGACGTAGCCCAGGCGCTCTCCGAATACCCGGTGCCGGTCCTAAACACCGCTATAAGCCAGCGGGTCGCCTTTGCCGAAAGCGCGACGAGGGGGCTTACCGTCTTTGAACTGGACCCCGATATGCTGGCCGCCCAGGAGATGAGCCAACTGGCCGACGAGGCGGAAACGCTGCTCGGCATTAACGTACGCGCAAAGGAGCCCGCATGAGCGGGAAGAAAGTCACGTTCGCCGCCAAGCGGCCAAGCCAATCCACGCCGTCCAACATCGACGACTGGGTGGAAAAACGCGACGCGACGCCGACGGCACTGGTGCCGCCGCCGCCAGACATCAAGATGAAACGTCTCACCATCGACGTGCCGATAAGCCTGCACCGCAAGATCAAGACCGCCTGCGCGCTCAAAAACCTGCACATGGCCGATGAGATCCGCGACCTGCTGGAGGAGCATTTCGGCGGGCAGGGCGCAGTCGAGGGGGCTTCGTCGTGAATACGATTCATCGTAAATACGATTGTACGACCTTAAGCCCATTCAAGGCGTTAGCCTGACATGACCCGGCGGCGGCCACCGCAGGGCGACCGTCAGCCCGATCTCTTCGCCGCGAGCTTCGCCGACATCCCGATCCGCGACCAGCGCGACACGATGGAGCGGCCTTTTTTCAGTCTGGCGAAACGGACCAGGCTGGACCCGATCGAGTACAACGTCGGCAATGTCTGGGTCGAGGTGAGCGCCAACCCGCAATTCGGCATGGCGACCATCTGGGACGCCGACATCCTGATCTGGGCCGCCACGCAGATTACCGAGGCCCTCGACCGCAACCTGTCGCCCTCGCGCACCGTCCAGTTCCATCCCTATAACCTGCTCCACTCTATCCGCCGCAGCACCGGCGGCAACGATTACGCCCGACTCCGCGCCGCCCTGGAGCGGCTGACTCACACCGCCGTCCGCACCAACATCCGCGCCGCTGGCAAGAAGAAATTCACGTCCTTTCACTGGCTGGAAAGCTGGACCGAGACCATCGACGAGAAAACCGGCGAGCCGACCGGCATGACCATCACGCTACCCAACTGGCTCTACGAGGGCATCACCGAGCAGGGATTGGTGCTGACCATTCACGAAGACTACTTTTTGCTTACCGGCGGCATCGAGCGCTGGCTCTACCGCGTCGCCCGCAAGCACGCCGGCAGCCAGATCGACGGCTGGAGCTTCACCATGCGCCAACTCTACGAGAAATCCGGCTCGACCGCCCGGCCATCCGACTTCGCCCTCGACATCCGCCGCGTCGTTGCCACCAACCAGTTGCCCGAATACGAACTGTCGCTCGATCGGAACGGGGAGGGGGAGGAGATCGTGCGTTTCGTCCACCGGGCCAAGCTTCCGGCCAACCATCCCCGTGTCGAATACCAGCGGTTTCCCGGCCGCCGCAAGACGCCGGGCCAGGGCATTTTTGCCGAGTCGTGGAAACTCAACGAATTAGCCGAGAGCGACACGGGCGATTAGGCGTAAATCGCCGCTTAGTCGTCCAGCTATGGGACGTTCGGAGCACCAAGCTGCCCGCGGCATGCGTCGAATCCGGTCGCTGCGGGCCTGTGGATTCCATCGGGCGATTGGGCGCACGCGTGTCGGGCTATTAGGCGCAGTCGCTTCGGGCGAATGGGCGCAAATCGTCGGGCGATTGGGCGCACGGGCCGCCCGATTTTCCAGAAGGATCAGCGTCTTGCCGAGCAGTTAACTGTTTAACTTAAACAAGTATATATAACTTACTTAACGGCCGAGCCTGTGGATAAGCTGTCGATGGGGTCGATTCCACGTCAGAACCAATCAGAGGAGCAAGAGGAAGGACAGCAATGGCATTCAGGAAGAATGCCGTCGCACCGTCGGAGCCAAACCTCTTCCGAGATGAGCCAATGCTTACGCCCATAAGCCCGCTTCGTTTGACTTATGCCTCCCGGCCCGGCTAACCTATGCCCGCGATTGGCAGGCAAAGGAGCGCCGCAGGCGTGAGACTCTTTAAACATCCCGATTTTGAGCCAACGGTCATTTGCCCGGCGGACCACTTCCGCCGCCAGGGCATGCAGCCGACCGGCATTTTGCCGGCCCTTCCCGTGCGATTCCTTGCCCGGACGGTGACTGCCGGGAGGGAGGCATGAGCAAAAACGCCGCCCACCTTCCGGCTGATTTTCCAAGGCTTCTCAATGAGATCAAGGATCGTATCCAGCATGCCCAGACGCGAGCGGTCCTGGCCGTCAATTCGGAGCTGGTGCGTCTCTATTGGGATATTGGGCGCATCATCGACGCCCGCCAACAGCGGGAAGGGTGGGGGGCCGGCGTGATTCCGCGGCTGGCCCGCGAGCTGGCCAATGAACTCCCCGAGGAGAAGGGGTTTTCGGAGCGGAACATCAAGTCGATGCTCGCGTTTTATCGGGCATACCCTGATCCCGCCCAATTTGTGCAGCAGGCTGCTGCACAATTGCCGACGCCGCGGAAACGGTCGCAAGTTGCGGCAAAATCGGAGCCCGCCGAAAAAGTGCAGCAGTCCGCTGCACAATTACCGGCCTCGATTCTTTGGTCTATCCCCTGGTTCCACCACGTCGTCCTGATGACCAAGGTGAAAGACCTGCCCTCGCGCCTGTGGTACATGCAGCAGACGCTCGCCAACGGCTGGAGCCGCAACGTGCTGCTGCTGATGATCAAGTCGGAAGCACATGCCAGGCAGGGCAGTGCCGTCACAAATTTTGAGCGGGTGCTCCCGGCGCCGCAGTCGGACCTCGTGCGGCAAACGCTCAAAGACCCGTATATTTTCGACTTCCTCACCCTGGAGGAGCCGTTTCACGAACGCGAGCTGGAAACCAACCTGCTGCACCAGCTCGAACGCTTCCTGCTGGAACTTGGCCAGGGCTTCGCGTTCGTCGGCCGGCAATACTACCTCCAGGTCGGCGAACGCGAATTCTACATCGACCTGCTGTTTTACCACCTCAAGCTGCGCTGCTTCATCGTCATTGACCTGAAGAAAGGCGAATTCAAGCCGGAATATGCCGGCAAGATGAATTTCTACCTCAGTGTGGTCGACGACAAGCTGCGGCACGGCTCCGACCAGCCCTCGCTCGGCCTCATCCTTTGCCAGGACCGCAACCACATTGTGGCCGAATACGCCCTGCGGGGCGCCGACAAGCCGATCGGCATTTCCGAATACGAATTCACCCGAGCTTTGCCGCCAAGCCTGAAATCCGCCTTGCCGACAGTCGAAGAGATCGAGGCAGAGCTGGCCGGCTCTGCCTCGGCACCATCTATCGAGCCGAAGGCGCTGCCCGCACCAGACAAACGTAAGGCGGCCAAACGGCCGCAACCATCCGGCAAAAAGCAACCGGCCAGGGGCCGCAAGAAACGAAAATCCTGACCCCGAACGCGCGCCTTGATCTTCGCTCTGGCTCATTGGCCGAGCGTATCGTTAAGAACCGGCGACAGATCGCGAACGCGAGTTGAACATTTCTTGACTTCCTCGCCCGACCGTCGCAACATGCGCGGCGCATGACCCGCCCCAACAACCCGCTCTATCTCGCTAGGGAAGCCCAGAACATGGCACGGAATGCTGGCTCCGATGGCCAGGTATTCCAGAAGGTGGCCACCGTCTCCATGTGCATGGTCACGGTACTGACCGGGATGCACCTGCTCATGGAGCTTTGGCGCGAGTTGCAGAAAGGCGATCGTAGGCAAGGCCGCGGCCGATGACGCACTCAATTCTCACGGGACACTCGCCGGCGCGTTGTCTCGGCCTCCGTAGCAGGCCGCTGACTTACACTCTGGTCGGGCCGAAGGAATTGAGCTATAGCCGCTCGGAGCGTGACATCGTCGCGTAGCATGCACTCCCAAAGAACCAAAATCTTCCATCCTGCAGCTTTGAGCAAACGCAGATTTCGACGGTCCCGTCGGACGGTCTTTTCAAACTTCTCCTTCCAAAGACTCGCGTTCTGACGAGGCGTTGTCGCCCTGCAGCAACCTCGATGGCGGTGCCAGAAACACCCGTGAGCGAAGATGATTTTTCGTCGCCGGTGGAATGCGAAGTCTGGGCAGCCTGGGAGATCGGAGCAATTGGTGCGGAACTTGATTCCGTTTTCCACAAGTATGCGGCCGATACGTTTTTCGATGGACGTGTTCGAAGATCGGACCGATCGCATCCGTGACGAAGTCTTCTCGTCGCAAAAATAAGTGCTGGTTCGGGTCATAAGTTGTTGTCGTATTGCAACTTGCGGTACGCATCGCGTCCTGATAGAATCCCACCACCCGCCCTATTTTGGTGGGTGGCAGTCTGGCTTCCCGCGTCTTTAACTTCCTTACCACAGGCCATTATGGTGAGCAAGCATCGCTACACGATGACCATCTCCCGCCTGACGGTCGACAAGCTTGGCGTAAAGCTCTACGACCGTGTTTCAGCCGTGATCGCCGAGCTAATCGCCAACTCCTACGATGCAGACGCGACACGCGTTGAGGTCGTCGCCCCCATGGATGAACTCCTCGCTACGAGGACCGGTTCGACCATTACTGACAAGGGATTCAGCATCCAGCTGTCCGACGACGGATGCGGCATGGTTCCATCAGAAATTAACGACTTTTACCTAGTCGTGGGAGCCGAACGACGAAACGACCCTCGGCGCGGGGATACCTCCGCAAAATTCCATCGAAAGGTGATGGGCCGCAAAGGAGTTGGAAAGTTGGCTCCATTTGGGGTTTGCAAACGTATCGAAATAATTTCTTCCGGCGGCCCAAAGGTAAATGGAGTCGATGAGAGCGGTAGCGCAGCAAAAGGATACCTCACTTCCCATTTGATCCTTGAGCGAGACAAGATCCTGACCGACACCGACACCGATTATCATCCAGATGTCGGTAAGCTCGACGGGATCGTCCGCAAGAAACGCGGGACGCTGTTACGGCTCACGAATTTTGATCACCGACGCGTACCGTCTCTCGCAAGTTTTGAACGGCAACTCTCCCAACGTTTCGGCGTCAGTTCCGCCGATTGGCAGATCGATCTGACCGACTCGCTGAAGACCACCGGTGCGCCCGATGCGTCGTGCATCGTTGGGGACTTCTCTGTCGAGAAAATGGAGAATACCGTCATTGAGTTTCAATCGCTTACCAACGGAGGCGTCACTAAATACCGCACGATTGGTCCGGACGGAAAGGAACTGCAGAACATAGCCGCCGGTTTTACTCTCGATGGCGATTTCTATCCGCTGACGGGCTGGATGGGGTATTCAAAGCAGCCGTACAAAGATGAGTTGATGGCCGGAGTACGCATTTATTGCCGCGGCAAAATAGCCGCTCAGACACACATTTTTAACCTGAAGGCCGGTTTTACAGGAGAGTACGACATTCGTTCATATCTCGTCGGTCAGTTGCACGCGGATTGGCTAGATGAAGCCGAAGACCTAATCCGGACTGACCGGCAAGACATTCTTTGGTCTCATGAACTCGGAAGAGCGTTCGAAGAATGGGGCCAAACCGTTGTGAAGCAGATCGGTGCTCTCACAAGGGAACCGCGCCGAAAAAAGGCGTGGCAGGCATTTAAAGAGAAATCCAAACTAGAAGAAAGAGTTAGCAAAGCCTTTCCCATGGAAGGTCAAAAGGCAATCCGCGCGAACACGCTCGATATCGCAAAAGCCATTGCGCAGACAGCCCGCGAAGACGAGCTTCAGAATCCAGACCAGATCAACGCGATCGTGGACTTGAGCATGCTTCTCGGTCCTCACATCACCCTCGACCAGAAACTCAGAGAAGCAGCCGAAGAGAACGACGACCCTTTGTCAGTCATCACGGGAATCCTGCGTACTGCGCGGATCGCCGAACTCTCCGCGTTCGGGCAAATAGCTGACGACCGCGTCAAAGTTATTCGAAAGATAGAACAACTCAAGGACGATAAAGCGACCCTCGAAGAGGCGTTTCAGAGCCTTATTTCGGAGGCCCCTTGGCTAATCAATCCACAGTGGTCGCCGATCACTAGCAATCAGGCATTCTCTACTCTGAAGGAAGAGTTTGCGAAATTCTATAAAAAAGAAACAGGACAGGAAATCCATCTCGATCCTTTTTCGGCCGGAGCGAAGCGTGCCGATTTCGTGCTTTCAAGCCAAGATGGCATCTTACACATTATTGAAATCAAGAAGCCTAACCATGGATTTCAAAACGACGAGATGGATAGGATGAACAAATATGTCGAACTGATGAAAGAGTTCCTAGAGCAACCTGGAAACAAGGAATTCAAAGAACTGTTCCCAAAATTCCATGTCACGCTCGTCTGTGACAAACTCAGTCTCAAGGGAGTGCATAAAACAGCCTTTGACGGGCTGGTCTCGGAAAGACAGTTGACTTACATCAATTGGAAAACGTTTCTGCTTCGCACACGAAAAATGCACGAGGCGTTTCTCAATGAGGCGGAAAGGCAGCGCAAGGATGCGGCAAAAAAACATTGAAGAATCCCTGACTGCGATAGACCTTTTTGCCGGCGGTGGTGGCTTGACCGTAGGCTTAAAGCGGTCAGGCTTCCAGGTGGTGTCTGCAGTTGAGATTGCGCCACATGCATTTGCCACCTATAAGGCGAACCATGTTGAAGTGACTGCATATCGGCAGGACATTCGGACTGTCGATGGTGCCTCGCTGACAAGATGCTCGCCAACAGGCATCGTCGATTTACTGGCCGGGTGCCCGCCGTGTCAGGGCTTTTCGAGCCTTACGGCTAAGTACCGGCGTAGCGACCCCAGAAACTCGCTTGTGCGAGAGATGGGACGCCTTATCAAGGAGGTCAAACCGCTCGCGTTGATGATGGAAAATGTGCCAGGCTTAGCAGTTAAAGGAAAGCCGCTACTAGACGAACTCCTTGGCGTACTAGCGGATGAGGGCTATACGCCGACGCACGGGACTCTTCAGGTCGCAGATTTTGGAATCCCGCAAAACCGGCGCCGCTTGGTCCTTCTAGCGGGAAAGGGCTTCAGAATTGAGCTGCCGAAACCGACGCACTCATGGAACGGCGCAAATGGGTTAGCACAATGGGTTTCGATTGACGGGGTATTGAAAGGGCTACCCCAGCCCATTACCCTCGACAAGGCTAAGGCGCGCGGTGGACCAACTTTTGTTAAATGGCATGTCGTGCGTTCGTTGTCAGAGGACAACATGCGCCGCATCAAACGAGCGAAACCTGGCAATGCGTGGTGGCATGGGATTCCAAAGCGCTTGCGACCTGACTGCCACAAAAGCAAGGATGCTGGCTTCAGCAATGTTTACGGGCGCATGCAATGGGGCATGGTTTCACCGACCATCACCGGCGGATGTACAACGTTCAGTAAAGGTCGTTTCGGACACCCGACTCAGAATCGAACCATCTCCGTTTACGAAGCTGCTCTTCTACAAACTTTTCCTCCCGACTATGTGTTTGACACGCCATTCATGGAACACGCCTGTGATATCGTCGGCAATGCGCTACCTTGTGACTTCGCTGAGGTAGTGGGCAAGTGCTGCGCTAAAGCTATTATCGCTTTCAAGCAACAATTACAGCAGCAGCGACCGGCCAAGAACCAGGCGGCCATCCGACAAAGAATCGTTAAACGCAAACGACCCTAGCCCTGGGCTGGACCTACGGCACAGCACTATCGCGCGAGAGTTCCACCACCCTCTTGCGGTTCGTGTCGTTTTTGATGGTCGACAGCAGCAACCATTCGCCATCACACTTCTGAATCGCGTCCATCGGAGCATCATCGACTTCAGCATTCTGAACGTGTTCCCGAACGGTTTCAGGAGTGAAGCCAAGAAACTTCCCCCACGCGACGATGTATGGGTACCGGCATTCACCGACGAGCTGGTCAATTGCGTCGCAGTTTGCCTCGAAGGCCACGGCGTCCGAAATGCACGGAATCGCTCGGTCACGTTCCGGGGTGTGCGACACATGATTCTCCATTACGTCAGAATAACGCAAACCCAGGAGTTGCGAAAGCCGGCCGAACGGAACGCGGCCAAGCATCGAGCGGCGGGGCTTGAGGCTTGAATGTCATTGGGCGCAGCAGGGCGACCAAAGCAACCATTGAGGGTGACAGTCTCGAACTGCTGAAGTTGCTCGCGAGTGGCTTTCGCGGGAGGGAACCATCCGTCGCCTTGCCCATGGACCTGCCCGACGCAGCCCGGTCGGATTGACTGCCGGTGTCTGCCGGCCGCCGACCACGCTGAGTCCTCGGACAACGCGGTTCCACGGGCCCCGCGAAAAACGTCGATGCGCGGCACCGTCGACGAAATCGCTAGGTGATCGTGTCATCCCGACCAACATGCACCAGCCTGAAGCCCGAACCCTCTCCTTGACGGTGCGTCGTAAACATTCGATACTGACGAGTTCCGTGTGCCGTAGCGGATCGCGTCACGGCGATTTGGCTTCTATCGCTTTTCCCGCACGACTGCCTGCGGCATGAGTAGTGAGCAAACGTGCCCGCGGCAAAAGAGAACGACCATCGCCGCCGCCCTACCGGGCGGTCCCGCACTTATGCCCTTCATCGACTCGGTTTTGACTTCTAAGCAGCGCACGCAATTGGCAGCACTTTATGAGCACGCCTCAACGCTGTTGGATCTAACGCCGCATTTTCGCTTTTTTACCCTTCATGGCAAGCAGCACTTCGCGAATTTGTTCGAGATCGTCGATATCTTGGCGGAAGCGGGCCTCGTCTTACGACAAGACCAGGCTTTCTTGTTAGGTTGCTGCCTCTGCGTCCACGACGTCGGCATGGTTGTTCCATTAAAGGATTTTACTGGAAGCGAGCTTTTTCGAGGTATGCCTCAACCTGCCGATCCGGCTGATCTGATCAGGCAAATCAGGATATCGCACCACAACCTAATCGACATCTACGTTAAATCGCATTTTGATTTTTTAACGTCTCTGGGATTAAGCGCGAGCGATGCCGCGCTAATTCGAGATATTTCTCGCAACCACCGCCAGGTCGACCTTTTCACACAGGATGGCTTTGCCAAAACGCTCGGCGCACTGCTTCGTGTCATTGATGAACTCGACGTGTCGCCAACTCGGGCGCCGGGCACCGTCCTTGAATCACACTTCAATGAAATGGATGCGACCTCATGCTGGCATTGGTTTAAGCACAATATCACCCAGGAATGGCGTATTGGTCATAACGTTGACATAATCCCTGGAGCGACGCCGCGAATTACGTTCAAGGTAGCTGTTCATCCCCAGACGGCTTCATCAATACCCTACTGGTTGACGCAAGTGCGGCGCCCCCTTGCAAGGGTCCTAATGGATGAAGGTGCCGCCCGCATTGTGGCAGAGACATGGGGAATACACATCTCGGCGGTCGAGTCGCACGATTTGTCAACAAGTATTCATCGAGGTCCAGTGTGGGACCGCATCGAGGAAAAGGCGCTTTCAGCCAATCGTAAGGTGATTCTGGTCATTGACGACGAAGTAAGGAAGTTGCACGACCTGTTCTTAGGTCTAATGAACACATACCATGTGATCTTTGCCCAAAATGCAAAGGATGCTTTGGACAAAATGGCGGCGAGACCCGTTGATTTGGCAATTGTAGATCTGCAGGTCGGCTCCGGTTTTCAGTGGAATGCGGAAGAAACCAAAGACTTTAAGATGACCGGAGTCCGACTTTGCCAAGAGATTGTCAGCCGACACCCGATTACAAAGGTGGCGATACTGACGGGATCCCGTCATGATTTGTCGGATGCCCGTGAAATTCCCCACCTTCAGTTTCTGCTGAAAAAACCGGTCGATCCTGAGCGATTCGAGCAGGAGGTGACGCGTGTCCTTTCGTGAGTTGGCAGAGCACGCTGAGAGCGGCCACGTCAGCGTCGAGCCCCTAATCACTCATCTGTTCCAACGCGTCATTGACCACAATAACTTTGTCGCCGGCTTCCTCTGCCGATGGCATGCTGATACTCGCACTGCCGACGTTTTATCAGCGCACGGCATTCCTACAGAACCCTTTCGCGGTTCAAGGAATGCCGCACTTGCTCAGTTTGTCGGACAATGCGTTAACGTGCGCTGTGCAACACATGTTCATAAATGCTCTGACACACCGTTGTGGAATGCGCTTGAGCGATTGACCAACATATCAGCCTGGCGACATCAAGCACTCTTTGTCCCAGCGTTTGCGGGCGACTATGATTTTGTGATGGTTGCCTTCTCAGACAGTGACAACCAGATGACAATTGCCAATGAGATGAGGCACGATGTCGCCGACATGGTAAACAGTGTTGCTTTACTTTTGTCGGCCAGCGAGATGACTGAGCGGGTGCGTATAACTGAGTTATATGTCCGTGAAGTTGGGCACGATATTGCGAGTTCTGTGCAGGCAATCATTGCGAAGCTTCGCGCTGTAAGCCGCGGTCTCCTGAAAGGAGAGTCTGCCATGGTGAAGATTCGTGAGGCTGAACAAGAAATGATGGCAGCGTATCGGAGTGCGGATACATTGGGTGTAACCGTCGATCCGGACTACAATCTATCATCGGCCGATTGGTTTAACTTGTCGGCCGCGGTTCGTGAGGTGAGTGATCTATGTAGAAGTGAGGCTGAGGAACGCCATATCGAGATCAGGATTGAAATGCCTGGTGACGACATAGAACTGTGGGGCGATCAGAAGGCGATTCAGTCTGCTATTACACAATTACTACTTAATGCGATAAAATATGCCAGGGGGTCGTCTTATGTCGTCATGGTATTGGATGCAGATGAGAATCATGTTGAAATACGGGTTGTCGATCGCGGTGTGCCCCTAGATGCTGAAGAACGGCTTCATATGTGGGATTTTGGTTGGCGGGGCAAGCGAGCCAAAGAGCTGCATGTGAATGGCAGTGGTATCGGCCTTTATACCGTCAAAAAGATTGTGCGCGCACATGGCGGACGCTGGGGCTCGGTGACGACTCCGAAGGCTGAAGATGTGGCTACATTTTTTGTCAACCTCCCGAAGAAACAGCGGGACCACCGTACACGGTAGGCATCCGCCGCGCGCCAAGTCCGCGGCCCGATCACGGCCGTCCAGCCGATCCCCTGTGCATCCGCGGGGGAACCCGAAGGGCCACATTGATCCGTTTGAACTCTTGATCGACGCCAACATTTGCGATCGCAAATGCGATCCGATCGTTTTTCAAGGCTAACGCTTCGGTTGCCCTAACCGCTGGCTGGCCGATCGCGGTTCCACCAAGGCAAAGTTCCCGAACCGGGCCAATCTCCGCGACCTCGCTTGGCGGCACGCAGCCCCCGCGTTGCAGAAGGCCGGCACGAGCACCGGTTGCGTCAACTTTGCTCGCGATTACGAGACGGACCAAGAAATTGGAGCCAGCGATTATCGCAAGGCGTGGATGGTCTGCGCAACGTCGGTTCGCGGGTACAGAATCCGGTACAGAATCGCTGGTAAGGGATGGAAATTACGGTAAAATTTGCACGTCGTCGCAAGCGAGAGAGAAGCGAGCTGCATTCCCGAAGTCCTTGCCGAATAACGACTTCGCCGTTTTGCATCCCACGGTTCGCCACCGGCCTCCGGAACCGAAGGTTTAACCGCAACTGACAGTCTTGGCCAACGGTTTGTGTTTTCGTCCCGTCGCCGGCGTGAACGCCGCTACCATCAAGGTTTGGGCATGAGCGAAGTAACGCGGATCCTGTTCGCGATCGAGGCGGGCGATCGGCATGCGGCGCCCGAGTTGCTGCCGCTGGTGTACGACGAGCTGCGCCGGCTCGCGGCTCAGCGAATGGCGCGGGAGAGGCCCGGGCAGACGCTTCAAGCCACCGCCCTGGTTCACGAGGCGTACGTGCGCTTGCTGGGCGACGGCCAGGGGCAGCATTGGGATCATCGCGGGCACTTCTTCGCCGCCGCGGCAGAGGCCATGCGGCGAATCCTGGTGGATGCTGCCCGGCGCAAGCAGAGGGTCCGCCACGGCGGCGAGCGGCGCCGCGTAGCTCTTCACGATTACCACCGGATGACCGAATCGCCGGACGATCTGCTGGCCCTTGACGAGGCGCTGGCGCGCTTCGCCGCCGAAGAGCCGGCCAAGGCGGAGCTGGTCAAGCTGCGGTTCTTCGCCGGCATGTCCATACCGGAGGCAGCCGCTGTCCTGGGCATCTCGGTGGCCAGCGCCGAACGCTGGTGGGCCTATGCCCGGACCTGGCTGTTCAGCGAACTCGAAGGCAACGAATCATAAAACACTTCCGCACCGTGAGGGGGTTTGACCCGTTTTCTCGCATGGAAGGAAAACGGCAACTTGTTGTCCGGAGTCCTTCCATGACCGAGCAGTCCCCCGCCGAAGCGATTTTCTTCTCGGCCCTGGAAAAGGGCACGCTCGAGGAGCGCGCTGCTTACCTCGACGCCGTTTGCCGCGAAGACAGCGGCTTGCGCCGCCGGGTTGAGCGGCTGCTGGAGGCCCATCCCAAAGCCGGGGGCTTCCTGGAGCCGACCGCCGCCTACGTTCCAGGCGCGGAAGAGGCCGGCACCGTCATCGCAGAGCGTTACAAACTGCTGGAGCAGATCGGCGAAGGCGGCATGGGCGCCGTATGGGTCGCCGAGCAGACCCAACCCGTTCGCCGGAAGGTCGCGTTAAAGCTCATCAAGGCGGGCATGGATTCTCACAGCGTTTTGGCCCGCTTCGAGGCTGAGCGCCAGGCGCTGGCCGTCATGGACCACCCGAACGTCGCGAAAGTCCTCGACGGCGGGCTGACCGAATCCGGACGTCCGTTCTTCGTGATGGAGTACGTCAAGGGCGTGCCGATCACCGAATACTGCGACGCGACGAGATTGAGCGTACACGAGCGGCTGCAATTGTTCGCGCAGGTTTGCCAGGCGGTGCAGCATGCGCATCAGAAGGGGATCATTCACCGCGATCTGAAGCCGTCGAACATCCTCGTCGCTCCTTACGACGACAAGCCGGTGCCGAAGATCATCGACTTCGGCCTGGCCAAGGCGATGAACCAGTCGCTGACCGAGCGAACGCTGCACACTGCCCACGGGACGGTGCTCGGCACGCCGCTGTACATGTCGCCCGAACAGGCGCAGCTCAACAATCTCGACGTGGACACCCGGTCGGACATTTACTCGCTGGGCGTGCTGCTCTACGAGCTGCTGACGGGAACTACGCCGCTGGAGAAAAAGCGATTCAAGGAAGCCGCCTGGGACGAGGTTCGCCGGATCATCCGAGAGGAAGAACCGCCGCGGCCGAGCACGCGGCTAAGTTCGACCGACACGCTGCCATCGCTGGCGGCGTGCCGGCACACGGAGCCACTCAAGTTGACCAGGCAGATCCGCGGGGACTTGGATTGGATCGTGATGAAGGCGCTCGAGAAGGACCGCACCCGGCGGTACGAGACGGCCAACGGGTTCGCCGCCGACGTGCAACGCCATTTGGCTGGGGAACCGGTTCAGGCCCACCCGCCGAGCACGGCCTACCGGCTGAAGAAGTTCGTGCGCCGGCACAAGGGGCCGGTACTCGCCGGAACGCTTTTGGTTGTGGCTCTCTTGCTCGGTGTCATTGGTACCTCCATCGGACTCGTCCTGGCAGACACGGCACGGCGAAGAGCCGAATCAGCCGAACAGAACGCGCGGGACGGCCGGCAGAAAGTGGACGCGGCCCGTCGCGCGGCCGAGCGAACCGCAGCCAGCCTGCAGATTGACCTCGACTTAAACGAAATCCAGGACGACGCGCGGCTTGGGTTGCTCCGGCTGGCCCGCACACTCAAGGGCTTGCCAGCCGATGTCCAGGAGCTTCGCGAGTTCGCCACCGTCGGCATTCTGGCCGTCGGGCAGGCGTTCGCCCCGCTCTTGCCGCCCATCACCCACGACGGATACGACGTGACGTACGAACAGCTCAGCCCGGACGCCCGCACCTTGCTCACTCTCGGGGCTGACCGGACGGCCCGCCTGTGGGACACGCCTACGGCGCGCCCTGTCGCCATCCTACGACGAGGCGACGAGCGGGTTGTGAACTGCGCCATCAGCCCGGACAGCCGGACTGTGGCCACCGACTCCGAGGATGGTGTCTTGCGGTTCTGGGATCTTCCCAATGGGACATTCCGCGCACAGTCGGAGCCGCGGCCGGATCGATACGGAAAGTACTGGCTCTCGAACAAAATGGACAGACTGATCGGCGATCTTCGGCTTTCTGCGAGCCGCGTGGTAACGCAACGGTACCTCGGTGAAGAGCCCGATTTTTGTTGGACAGACGAGCCTCTCGAGCTGTGGGATTCAGCGACTGGCAAGCGAATTGCCCGGCTAGAGCTACCTGACAGAGACTTGAATCCCATCCTCATTGAACTCTTTGGCCAGAAGCAGCCAGAAGACCTACTTGGCCTTGTTTGGAATCACGTCCAGTTTGCCGCCCAAGGGCGGTGGATCACGGCGAACGCGGGCCGGTCCACCGTCGTGGTGTTCTCGTCCGACGATGGGCGGGTGCTTGGCCGGTTGACGCATCCGCCCCTCGGCCCTGAGGACCGTGGCCCGTATGTGCTGGAGCCTCCCTCCAGCCGGTTGCTGGTTACTAAGGTCGCGCGACGAGAGGCGAAGCTCGACCGGTGGAATAGTGAATTCTACTTCTGGGAACAAGGTACGTGGCGGCGCCTCCCAGGTGTGGTGTCGATGGCTCCCAAGCCAGGGCTTTCGGACCCTGATCACGTATGGGCACGCGAATTGAACGAGGATCTCCTGTTAATCGTGGATCATTTTGACTGGCGTATGTGCCGGCCGCGCGACTCAGAATCGCTCGCTGGGAGCGGATCGACCGAGGTGCTCACCCCCTTGGAAGGTTTATTGCCCGAGGGGATCCTGCGGGGAGAGTCTCTCCTGGCCCCAAACGGAATGCTCTTTAATATGAGAACCGGCCAACGGGTGATACCCCCCGCGGGCCGGAGGTTTCACGCCGATCTCGCGCAGTTCGCGCCCGATAGTAGGTTCGTCGCTCATCTGTCCGAGGACCAAGTCAGTATCATCGACGTCATTACCGACAAGCGCCTTGTGACCCGTCGGGATGACACTGAAAGCGGTCCCTGGGCACCGCTCGCCTACCGTCCGGGATTCGGCATGATTGGCATGATCCGGTCAATCTTTCCGGAATTCTTTACACACACGTCCCGCTCCCTTTTACACACGTCCCGCTTCCTCGTCATCCCCACGCTCCCGCCCGAAATTGCTCCCGACTTGCTTGAGTTATGGGCCCAGGTCGCAGTTCGTGGGGAGATCGGCACGGACGGCAATTTCGCCAAGTGGGATGAGTCAATGGGGGAGAGGAAGCGCCAGGAACTCGCGGCCCGCCCGGTGCCGCCGATGAGTTTCCCTTTCCCCGGCCACGTCGCCACCGACCGGCTGCACTGGCTACGCGGCGAGTTCGACGCCGCTGAGTCCGACGCCGACCAGCTCCGCGTGGCCAAGCAACTTCTCGACCGCGCGGAGGCCGCCGGTGACAAGGTCGAAGCAGCTCGCTGGCGAGCCATCGCCGGCTCGAAGGCCGATCCACCCCAGAAATGAACCATCGCCGGTCGGCATAAGTTCGATCAGCAGCCGCGTTTTCAGGGAAGAGCCTCCGCCCGGCCAGGCGCTGCGAGCGCAACATCATTTAGGCGCGCGATTTCCGTCAGCCACTTGCCGCCGGATTCCGGCGTCCCAACCCCGGACGCCGGCGATAAAAAGTTCAATAGCCGTCTTGTCGCCCCAACTAAAAATCGAACGGCTCATCGCGCCGAACGCCTGATGAGCCGCTTTGCATTGCTTCCCTGGGTCCCGGGCGGGTGACAGAATGGGTGACAGAATTATTGCTAGACCCTGGAAAATCTGTAGAATCTGGAAATCGTAACGTCAGGATTCCACGGGATTTAGGGTTTTCAAGCTGCCTCGACAAGCTGGGGGTCACAGGTTCGAGCCCTGTATCGCCCACTACCTGAGAAAAGGTGTCAGGAACCGTTTCGGTCCGCAGGCGTCCCTTTTCTGGGACGGCCGCGGGAGCGGATCGTCGATTCGAGGCCGAGACGACGGATCGTGCGATCGTTCCACGATTCGCTCCCATAGGGGTTGCCGCGTTCCACGCTCCGCCGAATCGCGGCCAACTCGGCCTCGCTCTGTGGTGCATTCACGTGCCCCACCCAACCGGCTTTACGCGGAAGCGGCCAGGGGGCGAGCAGGGGCTTGTCATCGCTCACGCCGTGGCGCCAACGGTAAAGACTGCCCCACGCCCAGTCCTCCGCGCGACGCACCAGGTTCGCCCGCAAGGCGTTCCGTTCCACGTACCGGGCGACCGCGTAGAAATGCTCGTCCTCCTGGACCGGAAACGACTTGAACCTGCCTTGATAGACGTGCCCGCTGCCGATCGACCGGCGATGCGCGTGCCACCGCTGCGTGTGAGTCAGCGTCAACCAACCCACGAACCGCGACAGTTCGCCTTTCTTTCGCGGCCAGACCAGCAGGTGCCAATGGCTTGGCAGCAGGCAATACGCCAGCAGGCGCGTCTCGCTTCGCTCAACCGCCTCCGCCAGAACTTTCTCAAAGGCGTCAAAATCGCCAGGGCCGTCGAAGACGTTCATCCGCGCGTTACCGCGGTTCAAGACGTGGTAGACGAACCCGGCTTCCGTTGCTCGCTGCGGCCTTCCCATGGCGGGACATCGTAGGCGAACGCGATCACGGTGTCAATGAAAACGGTTCCTGACACCTTTTCTACCACGGGGTTGTTGCGCATCTCGGCCTCACACGAACTACACGCCAGGATCGGCCACTACAGGTTAGCCCCAAAAGCAGCCTTGAACGAATTCGATCCCAAATGCCCGGCAAGCGTCGGCAACGATGGCTGGATTCAACAGGGCCAAGTTGTCATTTGTGATTTGCGGAAACAAAAACTTGCCTAACTCGACTTCGATCCACAAGCGGGCACAACCGGCATCGGGCACCTTGATCGTTTCACCTGTGTGGGGGTTGGTAAAAAACCCCATGTCGAAGCCTATGTCACAGGGTTTGCCAAAGAACGGCAAAGGGATGCCGCTGCTCTCGTCATGCAGGTTGGAAGTTGATCTAAGCGTCGATGACACCCGGCAAGACAAGCTCACGCCATAGGCGTCGGAAAACTCAATCGGCACAGGCGGCAATTGGGGTTGGCCAAAACCGGAGACCATCACGTTATAATCCGATAAGTGTGCGACCGCACTGAAGATTCGATCAAGGCCGTCGATCTTGACCGGAATCTGGATTTCGTGAACCACTGGCTTACCGCCGAATGGATTAGGCATCGTCCGAGTCTCTCCGGTCGCAGTTCGTCCTGTTATCTTCACAGGCAAGGGCACCACGCCTTTTGTGACCATGTCCGAGATAAACTGTTGCACTTGGTTCGCTGAGGGGACAAAATCCTTTGGTTTGGCGATTAACGTGTGAGTGTAATGTTCTGCCATGATGAATCTCAGAATAATGAGGGGCCGACGCAAGAACTCAAGGCGATGGCGGGCAGCGTTGGAGCGTCCTAACTCAACTTCGCCATAGTGCTTTGATCCGTGCGCTGCTGGGGCAAATAATGGGACAGGTGGACAGGTCCAATTATTGATTGCGTTCAATTATCAATTGGACCCGCGGCCTATATGTCACGCATTTTAGCCACCGCCGAGGCGACCGCCAGCGCGGGCTGGGTGGCACGCCCTGAGGTGCTCCGAAGGGCGTGCATGAAGCGCCAACCGCATTATCCGGTTGCTAACTCTCTTAACACGCTCTCGTCCGTTTCCAGCTTCGCCGGCCACAGTTCTGCGTAGCGAGCGAGCGCTCGACCATTTCCAATCCTCCGCTCTGGCCATCAGGTGCGCGGCGAACCGGATTGGCGCGAAGGTGATCGTCTAAGGATCAAGGATTCCCATCCGGCCACGTAGGCTTCGAGCTCGGTCGCTGCAAGAAGGCGATAGGTTATCGACGCCCCATGCACGCCCTTCGGAAGACCTCAGGGCGTGCCACCCGAGAGCAAAATATGGCTTGCCTGGAAAACTTCTTCGGGTATGGAAAGGAGCAGTCGGACAAGGTGACGAGATAGGAGGCCGAGCATGGGATCGAATGGAACGCTTGCGGGCGACGATGGACTGATTCTGGCGTTTGGCGGCCGGGGCGACGGTGCGGGAGGCCGCCGAGCGAGGCGGCGTGGGGGAACGAACCGTCTACCGCCGGCTGGCGGACGCCGACTTTCGGCAGGCCGTGAGCGAGGCCCGTGACCGGCTGTTCGACGCGGCGCGGGGCCGGCTGGCGGGGCTCGCCGGCAGGGCGGCCGAGACGTTGGAGCGGCTGATGGAAAGCGAGAGGCCGTCGGAGGCCCTGGGGTCCGCGAAAGCCGTGCTGGAACTGGGGCCGCGGCTGCGGGAGGCGGCCGACATCGAAGAGCGGATCAGCCGCTTGGAAGACGAGAACGACGAGGAGACCGACGGGATCCGGACACCCGCGGGTGATGACGCACTGGTTCTGGCGTTGGCGGCCGGCGCCAGCTTGCGGGAGGCCGCCGAGCAAGCCGGCCTCGATGAGCCGACCGCCCGCCGCCGGCTGGCGGACGCCGATTTTCGGCGGGCCGTGAGTCGGACCCGCGGCCGGCTGTTCGATTCGGCCCTGGGCCGGCTGGCCGGTCTCGCGTGCAAGGCTACCGGCGTCTTGGAGCGGCTGATGGCAAGCGACCAACCGACCGTGGCCCGCAGGGCCGCGAAGGCCGTCTTGGAACTGGGACCGCGGTTGCGGGAGTCGACCGAACTGGACGAGCGCCTGACTCGCTTGGAAGAGAAGGCCGACGAAGAGCCCCGCTGGAACCAAACGCCCGTCATCATCGACAACAACGGGTGGTACGGCGAGGAATCGACCTGAAGCCGGCGAAGCTCGAAAGGCGGCAAGCCCGGATCACTCACCGGCCCACACTAAGCGCGAAGCGTGAGCGAGGGAAGTTGCGTCGTGACCCTCGCTGACACTTCGGGCTCGCGTCGGCGCACTCTGCGCACAAGCCTACGGGGCCGGTGAAGAATCCGCGCCTCGCCCCCCGCGTTCTGGCGAACGCGGCTGCCCGCGGACGGCATCAAAGCCGGTCGGCGAAGATGATAACGAAACCGTTTGGCGAGCTGCGGTCATGGCCGACATGCCACCTAGATCGGCTCATTGTCTGCCAAAGTCTGCCAAAGTCTGCCATTCTCTGTCCCGACTTCGCCGTCGCCGACCTTGATGTGATGTCGTGCGGACCGCAGCAAGATGCCGCCGCGGACTTGGCCGGCGGATCTCTGCCAAAGTCTGCCATTCTCTGCCACTTCGTTTGGAGCTAATAACCGGGAGGCGATTACCGGTGTCGCCTTTCGCTCCGCGAAAGGCGACAAAGACCAATGTCCATTAATCGCGCACGGCCATCTATGCTTGAACCCTCTCAGAAAATGCCCCCGCCCCACATTGCCTGAAAGGTGCGACTTGGCGGCCAAGATCGTACTGCTGGATGCGAACGTGCTCGGGTAAGAATTCAGGTAAGATGTCGTCATTCCCGGCGATCGGCCGCAGCAGATAAGCAAATCCCCTTCGGCATCGGTGCGTAGCGTCATGCGATCCGTCATGGTTCTGGCCGCCGTTTTCCTCGTCGTCTCGTCTGCTCCCGCCGCCGAACGGTCGCGGCCGAACGTGCTCTGGATCTGCGCCGACGACCTGGCGGCCTACACGCTCGGCACCTACGGCGACGCGCGGGCACGCACGCCGAACATCGACCGGCTGGCGGGCGTCCGTTTCGATCGGGCGTACTGCAATTCGCCAGTCTGCACGGCGTCGCGGCAGTCGTTCTTGACGGGCCGCTACCCGGGGACGATCGGCGTGACACAGCTCAAGTCGGCCCTGCCGGACGGCGAGACCACGCTGGCCGAGCTGCTGGCCCAGGTCGGCTACCGGACGGCCGCCCTCGGCAAGATGCACTTCAACAGCCAACTCAAGCACGGTTTCGCCCTGCGGCTCGATCTGGCCGACTACCAGCAAGCGCTCAAGGCCCGCGGCCGACAGCCCATACCCGACGGGCTAAGGGTGCAGCCCGCCTGGCGGCCATTTCAGGATCCGGCGAGCGTCTGGCTGAACAGCGACCGCCTGCCGGTCGGCCTGGCGGACGACGACATGTCAGGCACGTGGCTGGCCCAGCAAGCGGCCGATTATCTGCGCGACGCCTCCGGGGAGCCGTTCTTCCTCATGGTCAGTTTCTACGAACCGCACTCGCCTTTTCTGTTTCCGGTCGAGTACCAGGGCCGCCGCGATCCGCGATCGTTCACGGTGCCCCCGGTCGCACCGCAGGACGCCTGGCAGGTGCCGGCCATCTTCCGCGACCTGACCGACGAACAGAAGCAGGGGATTATGGCCGCCTACTACACGTCCGTAGAATTTGTCGACAAGAATATCGGTCTCGTCCTCGACGCGCTCCAGGCCAGCGGGCACGACGAAGACACGCTGATCATTCTGACTGGCGATCACGGCTACATGCTCGGTCAGCACGGCCGTTTTGAAAAGCACTGCTCCTATGAGCCGGCCGTCCGCGCGCCGCTGATCATTCGGCCGCCCGCCTCCCAGACGCGGCACACCGATGCGCTCGTCGAATTTGTCGACATCGTGCCGACGATTCTCGACCTTTGCCACGTAGACATCCCCGCCACCGTGCAGGGGCGCAGCCTGAGTGGGATTCTCAACGGCGAGCAAACGCGGCATCGCGATCACGTCGTGGTCGAGTACTCCGAAAACGAAGAGGCGATGATTCGCGACCATCGTTTCAAGCTGGTCTACATCACGGGCCGCCGGCAGCGTGAAGACGGTTACGCCACGGCCGAGCCTCTAAAGGGCCGGGTGATCGAATTGTTCGACGAGCAAAGCGATCCCGATGAACTCGATAACCTTGCCGAGCGGCCGGAGCACGCCGAGAAGCTCGCGCGCTTTCTGCGATTGCTTGCCGACCACCTGCGCCGGACGGCTCGCCAGCCCGAACAATTGCCAAAAACCGGCGACCCGGTCACGTTGATCGACGCCGCCCTGGCGCCGCATGACGTGCAGTGAGCGGCCGAGCACCGGCCCGTCACTCGGCCGTCTTGGCAAAATACTCGTCCGAGGCGATCAGCGTGGCCGCCACTTGCTGATCGGTCGCTCCCTGCTGCAACAAGCCGGCGAAATAGACCTGCCCGCCCGCGTCGGCCGGGCGATCGAGATAGGTCAGATAGATCGACTGCACCACGTCGTCCAGGTACTCGTTGCTGGCGAAGATCGTCGCGGCGACCTCGGTCGTCGAGACGCCGCCCGCGAGCAGGTGGTCGAAGTACGCCCGGGCGCCCGCATCCACCGGACGGTTGAGCGCGTCGTGGAACAGGGCGTCGAGGAAACCGTCGTTCGTGCCGCCCCCTTGCCCCTGATAAAACTCGCCCGATCCCACGACCAGAGCCATGAATTGCTCGAGCGTATGATTCGCCAGATAGCCCGTGCCGAACGTAACCGCCGAAGCCTCAGCCGGCCGCTTGAGGTACGTCTGAAATACGCGTTGTACCTCGTCCCCCCGATACTCGGCGCTGGCCTCGATCGAATTGACGATCTGGATCCTGGGGACCCCGGCGGAAAGCTGTCCCGACCAGAACGTGAGCGCCCCCAGGTCGGCCTGGCGGCTCAACAGATCCCCGTAGAGCTCGTTGATCCAGCGGGTGTTCGGGTTGCCGTTCGTTCCGTCGGCCAGCGGCGGCTCGACGATGGTTGCGGTTCCGTGGGCGGTGCCCGACGTTCCGCCCGTGCGGGTGACGGCTACCTGTAGGGCGTAGTGGCCTTCGTCGGCGTAAGTGTGGGCGCCCGAGATGTCGAAGCCGGCGCCGTCGCTGGTGACGGTTCCTGCCGAGGTCGCGCCGTCTCCCCAAACGATGGTCGCCGTGTAATCGGCCGCGGTGATGTTTGCCCCCGGCTGGTCGAAGGTGGCGACCTTGACCGCGAGCGGAGTTCGTTCTGCTCCGCTGACCGCCGCGGCGGTGACCGTCGGCGGGGCGGCCGCCACTTCGGCCGTGGAGGTGGCCGTGGCGCTGGCGGTGCCCGGGGAATGGTCGGCCATGGTGACCACCGGCGCGTAACTGCCCTCCTGGGCGTAGATGTGCGAGCCCGTGACGACGAAGGCGCCGTTCCCGCCCAAAACGGCGGCGGGCGTCGTTACGCCGTCTCCCCAGTTGATCGTGGCGTGGAAGATACTCCGCGGCGCGGTCAGGTTTGTGTCGCTGACGGTGGCGACCGCCCCGCTGAAGACGGCGCCGGCTACGGCGGTCACGTTGATCGGGGTCATCGCCAGCACGTTGGTGTCGGCGACGCTCGCCGACGACGAGGCGGTGGAGCTCGCCGTGCCGCCGATGTCCTTCACCGTGGACTTGACGGTAAACGCTCCCTCGTCGACGTAGGTGTGCGACCCGCTTATGGTGAAGAGGCCGGCCACGCCGGTAACCGTTCCGGCGGTCGTCACACCGTCGCCCCAGTCGATCGTGGCGGAAAAAACGCCGGCCGGCGTCGAGGCCAGCGTGTCGCTGAAGGTGGCCACGTCGCCGCTGAAAACGCTTCCCTCGGCGGCCGTGACGGGCAAGGCGGCCGCCGTGAGCGTGTTGGCATCGGCGACGTTCGCCGCGCTGGCAACCGTGATGGTGCTGCCCGGGTCGCTGATCGTCACGTGAACGGTCTCGTCGCCGTAGTTCTCGTACGCGTGCGAGCCGCTGACGTCGTAGCCGTCGCCGTCGGGCGAGATCGTGCCCAGCGAAACCGTGCCGTCGCCCCAGTCGATCGTGGCGGCGTAGTCGTTCAGGTTTTGGTTGGTGTTGGCGTCGCTGAACGAGGCGACCGTCCCGCTGAAGGCCGTGGCCTCGGTGGGGGCGATCGTCTTGCTCGTGCCCGACAAGCTGGTCACCGCGGTGGCCGTCACATGTTCCGTTCCGGTCGCGCCGTCGGTATCGTCGATCGTGACCGTGATCGGGTAGGTTCCGGCCGTCGCATAGGTGTGCGAGCCGGTCAGGGTGAACGGCGAAACGAATCCCTGCGACAGCGTTCCAACCGTGGTCGTCCCGTCGCCCCAATCAATCGCGTTGGTATATGGACTCGAAGAACCGTTGTGGTCCTGGTCGATAAACGAGGCCACGGCCCCAGAGAAACGGATTCCTTCGGTGGCGGCAACCGACGTGGCGGAGAAGACCAGGCCGGGCGGGCTCACGTTGGCGGCGGCCGTGGCCGTGGCGGAAGCGGACTGCGGATCGTGAATCTGGACGGTGATCGTCTCATGGCCGGCCTGGCTGTACTCGTGACCGCCGCTGACCAGAAACCCGCCCGACGGCAGGGCCGTGACCGTGCCCGTCGTCGCGAATCCGTCGCCCCAGTTGATCTGCACGCTGAAGCCGCTCGCGAGCGACGCGTGGGTGTCGTTGAAGACGGCCACCACCCCGCTAAAGTTGACCTGGGCGACCGGCGAGAGCACGCTGCCCAGCACGGGGAACGGGGTGGTCTGGGCGCTGACGATTTCGCCAACGAGGCCCCGGTCGCCCCCGTTGCCCACGGCGGTGTAGAACAGCGCATTGCCGTTGCCCGCGGTCAGCCCGTTGCCAAAACTCAATCCGTGCAAGCCGTTGATGACCAGGGGATTGCCCGTCGGGCCGCCCAGCGTGCCCTGGTAAGCGCCGGTCGTCGGGTCGAAGGCGTTGATTTTGCCGTCGCCGGAATTGGCCACCAGCAATTGGCCGCTGAAATCGCCGAAATTCGCCGGTGCCAACGCGATGCCCCAGGGCGAGTTGAGCGGGCCGCCCGTGACCAGTCGGCCCTGGAAATTGCCGTTGTAGGCAAAGGCGTCGATGATGCCGTGCCCGACGCCTGGCGAATCGTTCTGCTTGGCCGAGTCTTGAACCGCGTAGGTTACGAGCAGTCGACCGCCGATGTTGGCGACGTTGAACGGGGCGTAGCCGGCCGGAAGGTTCGGGTCGGTGAAACCGCCAACGAGCGTCACCGGGTTGAAGCTGGAGTCGAAAACGTCGATGCGGTTGTTGTGGAAGTCGGCCGCGTAGAGCAGGTCCGTTCCAATGTCGTTGGCCACCGCCAGACCTTTGTAGACGGCGCCGGCCGTGGCGGCCGCCTGCTGGGCGGCGCTGGAGGGAGCGGGCGGAGGGACGTCTGCGTTCCAGCCGCTGATCTTGCCCGTGTCGGACGCAAACAGGTAAGAGGCCGGGCCGCTGCTGGCGCCGGATTGCACGACGAAGCCGGTGCTCCCGTTTGCGACGGCGCCGGTTGGGCTTCCACCGGGCAGGGTCACGGCCAGGGAATCGGCCGCAAGCGGTGTTCCGCCCACGCCCCCCACATAGAGCGAGGCCATGCCCGACCCCTTGTCGGCGATCCAAAGATCACCGCCGCTTGAGTTTACGGCGATACCCCAAGGGCTGATCAGGTTCGGATCCTGCACCAGGGCGGCGTCCGCCCGGTCAGCCGCCACGCTGAGCTGCAGATATCCGCTGCTCAAAACGGTGCGAGCTTCGAGGGTCTCCGGGCGACGCTCGGCGCGCACCGGAAGATGGTTTGAACGATAGTGCCTTTTTTTCGGCCTCAACCGGCCCGCGCGGCGCATTCTTGATACCCCTCTTCGGTATGACCCGTAAAGTTCAACTTTAACTAGGGCTGCGGTTGGCACAAGAAAAAATCGCCCCGTTTGACTAACCGGCCGAAGCGGCCTAGGGTTTTTATGCCTCGCCGGGCCGCAAGAACGAAGAAGTGTCAATCACCAGGTCCGCCCCCACGCCTCGCGGATCGACGGAAACTGAGGCCCTAACGATGTCTGCCCAGTTGTTGGAACAACCGCAGCCGAGGATGCACTGCCGGCGTGCTCCTCAAACGATCCTCATCATCGACGACGACGACGCCATGGCCGATGTCCTCTGCCAGCGGCTCGGTCGCCAGGGCTACGATGTCCTGGTCGCGGCTAGCGGTGAAGAAGGTCTCGCCCTCGCTCGCCGACAGACCCCCAGCCTGGTGCTGCTCGACCTGCGGCTGCCCGATGTGGACGGCTTCAATGTCTGCCAGGACTTGGCCGACTCCCCCGAAACGTGCACGATTCCGGTGATTATCCTCAGCGGCATGGAACGCCCCGACATCATCCGACGCTCGCGGGCAGCCGGTTGTCAGTACTACGTGCGCAAGCCCTACGATCCGAACGCGCTTCTGATCCTGGTCCAGCACGCCATCGGCGAGTCCCGCGGCTGGTGACCTCTATCCCTGTCCCCCGGAGAGGGCAAAGGTGAGGGTGGAACCAGCAAGCCGCGCTCTCTTCAATGAGCGGGCTCTGCGTTTCGCGATCGTTGGTTTCGCCGACGGCTAGCGGCCATCAGCGCGAGCCGGTATACAGGGTGGGTTAATTCGACCGCCCGCCTTAGTCCATGCTTCGCGATCACCGACTCTTTCTGCGCGAATACCTGCGCCATTTCCACCACACCGGCGCGATTGCGCCCAGCAGCCGCTGGCTCGGCGCGGCGCTGGCCCGACACGTGTCCGACGGCCGCGGCGGCCGGCGGGTTCTGGAGGTCGGTCCCGGCACCGGCGCGGTGACCCGCCAGATCGTGAAACGGCTGGGCGAAAACGATCGGCTCGACCTGGTCGAGCTGAATCCAACGTTCGTCGCTCATCTGCGTCGCCGCTTCGAGCGGGACCCTGCGTTTGCCGCCGCGGCCGATCGAGCGCAGGTAATCCATTGTGCGATCGAAGAACTCCCATGCGAACAGCCCTACGACGCGATCGTCTCGGGGCTGCCGTTCAACAATTTTTCGGAGACCGACGTGCGGAAGATCCTGGAAGCCCTGCGCGGGCTGATGGCTCCCGGCGGCACGCTCTCGTTTTTTGAATACGTCGGAGTCCGGCCGGCGCGGGCGCTCGTCAGCGGACGCTCAGAAAAAGAACGGCTGGCCGGAATCGGCCGCGCCTTGCGCGAAGTGCTCAACGAACGCGAATTCAGCCGGGAGTGCATCTGGCCGAACCTGCCCCCGGCCTGGGTCCACCACGTGCGCGCCTAAAGGAGCCCGACGCTCCGCGGCTAAGAAACCCGTCGCGCGGCCGTCTAACCGGTCGCCGGGCTGGCTAATCATCGCGGTGGCCGCCGAGGGTGCCGTGGTCCTCGTAGCCCGTGATCAGCCACTTCTCCCCTTCCTGGCGAAGATCGACGGTGAACTTGCGCAAGACGAGCCCTTCGCTCCCTCCGCCTTCGCCCTGAAAGTTCCCCTTCACCCGGCCCGTGAAGTTCGCCTGGGCGCTCGGGGGACTCGTGCGCGGATTGACGCGGATGTCCAGGTCATACAGGCGGGCGTCGGTGACGTGCGCCCGCGGCAACAGCGACCGGACATGCGAGCGGATGACGGCCGCCTCGGGATCGATATAACTCACCACGCCCTCCACATCGTTGGCCATCAAGGCCCGGCAAACGCCGTCGAGCGCCGTCTCGACCTGCTCGCGATCGGTCACCACCAGGCGTTCCACGAGCACTCCCAGCCCGACGAGCGCCAGCACACCGATCATGGGCAACACGAGGACCCCGCGCCCCGATTTGACGAGCCCGACCCCGAGAAGCACCTCGATCAGAAGGCCCGCGGCGATCAAGGTAGTAGGATCTTCAAACAGCCAACTCACGAGCGGCTCCCTTCTTCAAGAGCAGCCACCGTCTGCCGATAACGCGCGATCTCCCTTTGGCGGCGGACCTGCATAGAGATCATCGCCACGATGAGCAGGCAGGCCAGGAAGAGCATGAGCGGCCGCAAGCTCGCTTGTTTGACCGGCTGCCATGCGGTCGGCTCCTCTCCTGGACGCGGTTGCGTCGCGATGGCCTCCCCGTCACGGAGTGCAGGGGCCACTTGGGGTGAACCGGCCGCGCGGGAAGTGTGCACCCGCTCGCGAGTCTGCTGCATGCGTGCGATTCGTTCTTGCCGCTTGATGTATTTTGGCTCGACCGCCGTCAGCATCACCAGTCCGACGCTGCCAAACAGCAAGACCCAGAACAAGGGTG
The DNA here is from genome assembly GCA_035550375.1 of Pirellulales bacterium. Classification (GTDB taxonomy): domain Bacteria; phylum Planctomycetota; class Planctomycetia; order Pirellulales; family JAICIG01; genus DASSFG01. The sequence goes on from DASZPH010000057.1 coordinate 66,637, forward strand.
AATCGGTGACAGGCGGGGGGCGGGGAATCATGAATTCATGATGACGCGCCAGCCGGCCGCGGGCAAATGGAACCATTTCCCCTTACCGCGTCGTTCAACCGGTAGCCAGCGGGGCGCGTCGGGGTCGCATCATACGGACCCGAAGCCACGGGCCAGCGCGAGGCATCGCGGCACGATCGCTTGTCGCTACGCCAAAATCGCCGAGATCACTTCTCCGTGCACGTCGGTCAGCCGGCGGTTTGCCCCGTTGTGACGGAACGTGAGCCGCGTGTGATCGATTCCCAGAAGGTGCAGAATTGTGGCGTGTAGGTCGTGAACGCTGATCGGCAGCCGGGCTCGCCAGGCCCACTCGTCGCTCTCGCCGTGGGCCACCCCCGGCTTCACCCCGCCGCCGGCCAGCCAGCTCACGAACGTGCCGCCGTTGTGGTCGCGACCGGCCGTCCCCTGGCTGAAAGGCTGACGGCCGAATTCAGTGCTGAAGACCACCAGAGTGTCGTCGAGCAGGCCGCGCGATTTGAGATCCCTCAGAAGGCCGGCGACGGGCTTGTCGACGGTGGCGGCGATGGCCGGCAGTTCGGTGTTGATGTTGCCGTGATTGTCCCAGTTGTTCGAGGCCCCCGCGGCGCCGCTCCAGACCTGCACGAACCGCACGCCCCGCTCCAGCATCCGCCGCGCCACCAGGCAGCGGCGGCCAAAATCGTCGGTCGGGCCTTCGTCGACCCCGTACAGGCGCCGGGTAGCCTCGGTTTCGCGTGCCAGGTCGAGCGCTTCAGGAGCCGACAACTGCAGCCTGGCCGCCATCTCGTAAGAAGCGATGCGGGCCTCCAGGCGCGAATCGCCCTGCCACCGGTTCAGGTGCTGGCGATTCATGTCGTTCAAAAGCGCCAGCCCTTCCGCCTCGCTGTCGCGGGTGATGAACTTCGCCGACGCGGGGGCGAACAGGTCGATGATCGGCGTGGGGGACGACGCCTTGATGATCGTCGCCTGGTGTGCGACCGGCAGAAAGCCCGAGGTAAAGTTGCCCTGGTTGTTGTACGGAAGACCGCGCGGGTCGGGCATGACGACGAACGAAGGAAGGTTGTCGGTCAAGCTTCCCAAGCCGTACGAAATCCAGGCTCCCATCGAGGGAAAACCGGGCAAGACAAAGCCCGTGTTCATCAGGTAGCTGCCCGGCCCGTGGACGTTCGTCTTGGAAACCATCGACATCAAAAACGCCAGGTCGTCGACGCAGCCGGCAAGGTGTGGAAAGACGCTGCTCACCCAGCGTCCGCAGTGGCCGTGCTGCTTGAACTCGAACGGGCTTTTCATCACCTTGAAGCCGGGCGACCCGGTGACACTTTCGACGCGGGTGCCCGGATCGAACGTCTGGCCGTGCAGTTTTTCCAGGCCCGGCTTGTAATCGAACGTGTCGGCCTGGCTGACGCCGCCGTTCATGAAAAGCTGGATCACACGCCGGGCCCTGGCCGGATGATGCAGGCCGCCGTTGAGCTCCGCGCGCGGCAGAGGCTCGTCGCCGAGCAACTCCTGCCTGCCCAGCAGGTGTGCCAGCGCGATGCCACCCAGTCCGCCTCCGACGTTCCAGAGGAAGTCGCGCCGCGTGCCATGAAGGAGAGTGCGCGTCATGTCAGTAGGGCCACCTATTGCACGAACATGAACTCGTTGCTGTTGAGGATCAAACGGCAGGCGTTGGCCAGACCATGTTTACCCGCGTAGGCGGCTAAGGCGGCTGCTTCTTGCTCGCTCGGCGACCGACCCAAGGCGAGCTGGTAGACGGCTTCGATCTGGCCATGCGGGTCGGCGGTCACATGGCTCACGCGCTCGGCAAAGTGTTCGCTCTGCCGGACCATGAAGTGGTTGTTGAGCATCGAAAGGGCCTGCAGCGCCGTCACCGAGGAGTTTCGGGTGGGGGTGAGCTGCGAGGCGTCGGCGCAGTCCATCGAATCCATGAAGGGGTCGGGCAAGGTGCGGAAGAGAAACCGATAGACGCTGCGGCGCAGTCCGGCGGGAGAATCGACGTCGAAGGCCTCGTAATCGACCTTGGGAGTCACGTGGACGCCGGGGGTTTCGATGAATTGCTTCACGCTCGGGCCGCCCATCGTGCGGTCGAGACGGTCCGTGATCGCCAGCACCGCGTCGCGTATCGACTCGGCGTCGAGCCGCGTGCGGTTCATCCGCCAAAGATAGCGGTTGTCGGCGTCGATCCTGGCGTACTCCTCGTTGTGTCCGGACGCCTGCCGATAGGCGGCGCTGGTCACGATCAGCTTGTGCAGTTCTTTCAGCGAGCCCCCGCGGCCGACAAACCAGGCCGCCAGCCAATCGAGCAGCTCGGGGTGGGTGGGGCGCGCTCCCATGTGCCCGAGATCGTTGGGCGTGTCGACCAGGCCCCGGCCGAAGTGATAGTGCCACACGCGGTTGACGATCGAGCGCCAGGTGAGGACGTTCTCCGGGTCGGTAAGCCATTTCGCCAGCGCCGCGCGGCGGGCGCCCTCGTCGTCGCTGCTGGCGAGGGCGAACTGGGCGGGCCGGCCCGTAAGGCAGGAAAGCGCTCCGGGAACCGCCGCCTCCAGCGGCTGATTGACGTCGCCGCGACGCAGGACGAAAACCGACCTCGGGGTTTTCGCCGGCTTGAAACTTCCTTCGGGCTGGAAGTCGCTCGCCGCGGCGTAGACCAGCGCCGGCGGCGGCAGCGCCGCCAGCGCGTCGTCGACCTGCTGGCGTAGGACGTGCAATCCCAGCTCCGCCTTCTGCTCGTCGCTGCGCGAGGCGGGCGCGACCGCCAGAGCCTCGGCCACGGCCGCGGGTAAAAGCGGCAGGGCCCGCACCGGCTTGGACGAAGTGGTCACGGAGAGGCGCACGCGGCCGATGAGGTGTCCACCGCCATGCTTTTGCGCGAGCGTAAACGCGAGCGCCGTGCCTCCCTGAAAGCCGATCGGCTCTTTGCACTCGAAGACCGCCACGTGCGGCTTGCCGACCTGCGGATAGATGCCCCAAGCCGTGCCTGGTTGCCCGTCGATGGCCATGGCCACGGTCCATCCAGCCTGGTCGAAATCGGCCGTCGCGTTTTCTAGCCCCACGTCTTTCGTCGTCGAGCGGTCGACGAGCGGGGCGGCCTCCACGCGAAACTCCGAAAGGTGCAAGTTGCCGTTGTCTTGCCGGCCTGGGCCGCGCTGCGGCAGGCTGTCGTCGGTGAGCACTTCCAGCCGCACCGCCGTGATTCCCGCGAGGCTCGTCTCAGCGACGATGGTGTAGGTGTCGGTCTCAGGACGCTTTCCGCCGAACAAGACCGATCCGTCGGCGAGCCTGGTCGGCAGCGAACCTTCGGCTGACGTGATGGTCACGGCGTCGAGCGGCGTCCAAATGCCAGCCCGCACGGCCAGGTCCTTTTCCCATTCGGCGACGTCGGACTGCAGTTTCGCTTCGAGCAGCGTCGCCGGGCCAAGCTTATCCCGGCCCGCGGCAAGCTCCTCTTTTCGTCTCAACAGCGAGTGTCGCCGCTGGTGAACCGCCCGGTCGACATCGTAAGGCCGATTTGCCCGGTCGACGCCGGCAAACACGGCCTGCAATCCGTAGTACTCGGCCTGGGTGATCGGATCGAACTTGTGGTTGTGGCAACGGGCACAATGGATGGTGGTGCTGGTAAAGGTGGCCAAGGTGGTGGTCACCATGTCGTCTCGATCGAGGACCTGGGCGATCGTCTTGTCGATCGTGTCGTCTCGAATGTCGCGTTGCGAACTTTCGTCCCACGGGCCGGCGGCGATGAAGCCGGTGGCCACGATTGTCTGGGGGTCGTCAGAGAAAAGGACGTCGCCGGCCACCTGCTCTTCCACAAATCGGGCGTAGGGCTTGTCGTTGTTGAACGAGCGAATCAGGTAGTCGCGGTAGGGCCAGGCGTGCGGCCGCGGGCGGTCCTGGTCGTTGCCGTGGGTCTCGGCGAAATGAACCACGTCCATCCAGTGCCGCGCCCAACGTTCGCCATAGTGCGGATTGGCCAGCAGCCGATCGACCAGTCTTTCGTAGGCGTCGGGTGAACGGTCGTCGACAAAATGCCTTATCTCCTCCGGCGTGGGAGGCAGACCGGTCAGGTCGAACGACAGGCGTCGAATCAGCGTGCGGCGATCGGCGGCGGGCGAGGGGGCCATGCCGTGAGCTTCCAGTCCGGCGGCGATGAAAGCGTCAATCGGGTTGTTTGACCAGACGTTATCATTCGTATCCGGCGCGGTATGAACGGCGATCGGCCGATAGGCCCAATGATCGCGAGGATCCGCCACCTTCACGTCCGCTTCGTCGGGCCAATTCGCCCCTTGGTCGATCCATGCCCGGAGAATACCTACTTGTTCGGGCGTCAGGGGCTCGCCCTCGGGCGGCATCTGCATGCCGTCGTCGACGCCGGCGATGTACTGGATCAACGGGCTTTCGGCGCTGTTGCCCGACACGATCGCGCCGCCGATTTCGCCCCCGGCAAGGGCAACCTTCTTCACGTCGAGCCGGTAACCGCTCTTCTGCTTTTCCGGCCCATGACACGAGTAACACCGGGCCGCGAGAATGGGCCGCACGTCCGCGATAAAGTCCACAGCCCGGTCAGCCGCGGGCGGGAGTTTCGGTTGAGCTTCCTCCGCAGATGGCAGAGCTGCGGGGGGCCTTAGCAGCAGAATAAGCGCTAGCCAGATTAGCGTTTGCGGGAAAAGGCGCCATTGAATGTCGTCTTGCGCTCCGCCAAAGGGCGTTCTTTCGCGGAGCGAAAGACGACGCTCGGGAGGTCGCGGTGCGTGGAAGACAAAGGGCATGACAGCACCTGGCGGGACGGCTTACGGGCCGCGGCCTGTCCGACGGGCACGAACAAACCAACTTGATTGTACTTCCCTCGCCGCATCGAACAACCGCCGCGGGTTCAAGCGCCGCGCGCCGCCTTCTTTATCGAGCAGACCGTGTCAAACCAGGCCTGCATGCCGGTCAGCGGCGTCGGCTGAATGGGCAAGATGGCGTTGATGTTAAAGCCGGCGCCGCGTCCTCCGCCGCGAGCGTCCCACCAAAGCGACTTCGACAAATCGTCGTCTTCGGCGATTACGTCGGGGTCGAAGCCCGGCCCCCTGGGTCGAGGCTGGCGGCTGGCCATCGCCGCCCGGCCGCCAAAAAGGTGCCCCAGGCTGTTGCTCACCGCCAGAACGCGAGGATGGATCCCCTCGGTGACGAAGGCCCGCAGCCTCGCCGTGCCGACGGCCTCGCCCGTGGCCCGGTACGTGTTTCCCCTCGGCCGATAGGTGGTGATCTCGACCATGTCGCCCGACCGTATCCCCATTCGGCGGGCCGCGGCCGCGTTGATCCAAACCGGATTGTCGTGGACGATTTCGCTGAGATACTTCTGCGGGGCCGTGCGCGCCTGGGTGTGGACGTTCCATTTGAAGGTAACCAGCACGAAGCGGTCTTCCGGCAGGTTCTCGTGCGACGGAATCGGCACGTACCTCGGCAGTCCGTCGTCCGCCAGCCCGACGCGGGCCGCCTGCTCGACAACCGTCGAGCTGCGGATCTCAAACTTGCGCGAAGGGGTCTGGAAGCCGCGCAACGCCTTCCCTTGCACCACGACCCCGATCGCTTCCGGCTTGCCGTCTTTCCCGGGCCGAGAGACGACGCCGGTACGCTCGTCCGTCGAAGAACCGGCCAGTTCCTGCTCGCTCAACAGCCGACGGAACGAGCCTCGATTCTGCGGGCGGGCGGCGTCGAACCACGTGCCGTGTTTGCGCAGGTAAGCAAAGCCGTCGGCGCAGTCGCCCGCGGGCACATGCTGGCACTGATGCCGCACGTACGCCTCATGGTCGGCGAACTGAAAGTACCGGCTCACCTCCGGGCCCAGACGCTGCCCCAGGTGAATCAGCACGTCTGCGAAACTCACGCACTCGGCCGGCGGCGGCGTCATCGGCTGCCGGAGATTGACGTATGGCCGGAAGTCGTAGCTGTTGCGCGTATCGAGCCCCCAGCGTTCGAGATACGTCGCGTCGGGCAGAATCAGGTCGGCGTAGTGGGCCGTTTCGGAATAGACGACGTCGGAGCAGACGTGGAAGGGAACGATCCTTTCGTCCTTGAGTACGTCGACCGCCAGACTGCGACCTTCCGGCCAGGTGGTGGGAGAACCTAGCGTGTAGCTGAAATAAACGCGCAGGCGAACCCGGCCGCGGCGCAGGTAGTCGTACACCAGTTCTCCGACCTTCATCTTCTGCCAGAAGTTGGCCAGCGGATAGTCGGGCGGATCTTCCAGGTCGGTGCGCTTCTTCGGTTTCGGGGGCAGCGGGGGCGGGGGCGGATAAAGGGCAGGATCGACGCGTTCGCTCTCGCCGTAGCAATAGCCGCCCACCTGGCCGATGCTGCCGGCCAGCGCGTTCAAAAGGATTACCGCCCGATCGTTGTTGAAGCCGTTGTAATGCGCGTGGCTGCCGCGGTTGGTGAACGCCGCGCACCGCGGCCTTGCCCTGGCGAATTGCAGGGCGATCCGCGCGATGTCCGCCGCCGGCAGGCCGCTTTTCTCGGAGGCCCAAGCCGGCGTATAGGGTGCCAGGAATTCACGCAACTGGTCGGAAGGCCAGTTTGTCCACGAGTCGACGAACCCGCGATCGAACTCGCCCGCCTCGACCATCACATGGGCCATGGCCAGGGCGATCGCACCTTCGCTTCCGGGGAAGGGGGCGAACCATTCGTCGCTACGTCCGGCCGTGTTCGAGAGCCTCACGTCGAAGGTGACCAGCTTGGCGCCGTTGTCGAAACGCCCGCGGATCACCCGTTTGAGAAAGTGGATATGCCCTTGATGCGCCTCATAAAAATTCGAGCCGAAATTCAGCAGGTATTTCGTCTCGGCGGCGTCGACCGTTTCCCAGTCGGTGTCGCCGATGCTGGCGTAATTGGCGGCCCGCTTGTTCAGCGAGCAGAGGGCGCGGTGGTTGAGGACGACGGGCGAACCTATCGCGGACATGAAGCGGTCGACGACGTCCGAAATGCGCGACCGGCCGTAGTGGATGGCGACTTGCTCCGGCACTCCGGCGTCGAGGCACGTTTGGACGCGCCCCGCCATCAGGCCGTAGGCTTCGCTCCAGGAGATTCGCTGCCACAGCCCCTCGCCGCGGCGGCCCACGCGGCGCAGCGGATAAAGAAGTCGCTCCGGGTAGCCGTTGATGGTGACGCCCGATTGGCCCTTGGCGCAAAGGGTCGCACCGTTGTTGGGGTCGGCCGGGTTGCCCGACAGTTTGACCACGCGACCGTCAAGGACGTGGCCGACGATACCGCACACCGTGGAACAGTTGAGGCAAACCCCCGTCACCTGCCGGGCACGGCGGTAATCGTGCGGGATTTTTGGAGCGCCGTGTTCCGCTGGCTTGGGCGCCGTTTCGGCGGCCCCGCACTCGTCCGGCCGCAGCAGGATCAACTCTCCCACGCCGAGCGAAGCCAGCGAGGCGATGCCGATGCGCATCGCCTGCCGGCGATTCACGTTTGGCGGCGAGCGCGGACCGCGCTCGATTTCGCCGCGGAAGTCATTCATGGGGGTCCGGTAGGTTGGTAAACTCCGCTCGCAGCTCGGCCCAGGTCTCGATCTCGTAGGACCGGGGATCGTGGTTGTGCCCCTTGGGGATTTTTTTCGCCAGATCGCGCCGCAAGCCACGGTAGGCAACCTGCGGCTGGGTCGCTTCATCGGGCTTGAGCACGGTCAGTTCCGGCTGGTGCTTGGCGCGAAAACGACTGACGGCGCTCTCCGGGTCGTTTGCGTTTCCAAACACAAGGGCGCCGCTGGGGCACGTTTCGACGCAGGCCGGCTCCATGCCGACGGCCAGGCGGTGCGAACAAAAATCGCACTTGTCCGCCACGTTTCTCAGCGGGTCGACGTAAATCGCCCCATAAGGACATGCCTCTTCGCACTTGCCATGCGCCCGGCACGTGTCGGTGTCGATGCGGACGATCCCGTCGTCATCCCGATGGATCGAATCGGTCGGGCAGGCTTTGAGGCAGGGCGCGTCGACACACTGCATGCACACGACCGGCAAGAACCAGCGTCGGACCTGCGGATATCGCCCTTCGTCGTAGTAGTACACCTTGGTGCGAAAATTCCCAAGCGGAACCTGGTTCTCGACTTTGCACGCCACCGAGCAGGCATGGCAGCCGGTGCACCGCTCAAGATCGATGGCCATCAGGTAGTGTCGCATATCGGCCATTTTGGGTGCGCCGGCAGAATCGGGCAACGGCTAGCGGTCATTATGGATGTCGGGCGGTTTGGCGTCGAGCAACCCCGTCGTGAGCTGTCTTCTTGGGACTTGCGCACATTCGGGCTGCCTTCCCTCCGACGTTGACCGGGCGCCGGCGGGGCGATATTGTCGAATTGGCGGCAGCGGGGCTCCCACCTTCCGAGGATCGACCTCTTGCGCCCGTCCTTCCCAATTGTTTTCGTTGCCGTCCTGGCCGTCTCGACGTGCCTTCGAACCGGCGCCCGCGCTGCCGAAATCGAGTCGTTCGCCACACTGGCCGACCAGTACGCCAACCAGACGCGGCCCGTCCTCGTCGGTTTCTGCACCGAGTGTCACTCGAGCGCCTCGCCAGAAGGCGAGCTCGACCTGGAGCGATTCGCCGAACTGGCCGACGTGCGGCGGGCGCCGCGCGTCTGGCAGAAGGTGGCCGAAATGCTCGACAACGGCGAAATGCCCCCCAAGAGCGCCGAGCAACCGTCAGCCGACCAGCGCAAGCTTCTGCGGACCTGGGTCGGCCGCTACCTCGACGCCGAGGCGCACGCCAGCGCCGGCGACCCAGGCCCGGTCGTCCTGCGGAGGTTGAACAACGCCCAGTACACCTACACGCTTCGCGACCTGACGCTGGTCGATTTGCAGGTCGCCCGCGAGTTTCCGGCCGACGGTGCCGCCGGCGAAGGTTTTACCAACGCCGGGGCGGCGTTGGGCATGTCGCCCTCCCTCGTCACCAAGTATTTCGACGCCGGTAAAGAGATCGCCTCGCACGCCGTGCTGTTGCCCGACGGAATGCGATTTTCGGCCGGCACGACGCGGCGCGATTTTGCCGACGAAATCATCGACCAGATCAAGAAGTTTTATGCCCAGTTCGCCGACGGCGAAGGGCGGCTGCCGCTGGAAAGGTATCTGGCGGCCACGCTCGAGGCCCGAGACTCGCTGGCCGGCGGCGAGAAGTCGGTCGACGTGGTAGCGGCGGAGCGAGGTCTCAACGCGCGCTATCTTGCGACCCTGTGGACGACCCTAAGCGGCGCGGACACCGGACAAGAGCCTTCGCTCTTGCTCGCTAACCTGCGCGCACGCTGGCGAGCAGCCAAACCGGGCGACGCGGCCGCGCTGGCGGCCGAGGTGGCCGGCTGGCAAAGAATGCTCACTCGATTTCAAAGCGTCGGGCACATGAAGCCCTGGGTGGTGCCGGTCAACCCGCTCACCAGCCGGCAGGAGGTTCGCTTCAAGCTGCCCGATTCGCCCGACGGCAAGGAAGTGACCATCTATCTGTCGGCCAGCGATGCCGGAGACGGCAACACCGGGGACGTCGTTGTCTGGCAGGCACCTCGGCTGGTGGCTCCCGGACGGTCCGACTTGCTGCTGCGCGACGTGCGAGCGGTGACGCGCGATCTCGTGGCCCGACGCGAAAGGCTGTTCTCCGAGACAGCCAAATGTCTTGCGGCCGCCGCCGAAGCGAGCGGGATGGAGAAGGTCGATCGCGCCGAGCTTGCCGCGCGACACGGCGCCGACGAAGCGTCGCTGGCCGCCTGGCTCGATTTTCTGGGCATCGGGTCCAGCGCCGCCGTCCATCTGGATCATTTCAAGTCAAAGCTGGAACGTTCGGGCGGATATGAGTTCATCACGGGCTGGGGCAGCGGCGAGACGCCGCTTGTCGTGGCGAACTCATCGGACCAGCACGTGCGCATTCCCGGCAACATGAAGCCGCACGGCTTCGCCGTACACCCCTCGCCCACGTTGAACGTGGCCGTCGGGTGGCAGAGTCCCGTAAGCGGCAACGTGCGAATCGAGGGAAAAGTGACGCACGCGCACCCCGAATGCGGCAACGGCGTAACCTGGTCGCTGGAGTGGCGCCGCGGAGGCACGCGGCAAACACTGGCCGCCGGCGTGGCTCAGGGGGCCAGCGGAGTGGGCGTGGGGCCGGTCGAGAGTTTCCCCATCGAAAGAGGAGACCTTCTCTCGCTGATCATCGGCCCGCGCGACGGCAACCATTCTTGCGATCTGACCGACGTGGAACTCACGATCCGAACGGCCGGAGACGGCGCTCGTGAATGGAGCTTGACCCACGACGTAACCGACGACGTGTTGGCCGGCAATCCACATGCTGACCGATTCGGCGGCCTCAACGTCTGGCACTTTTACACCGAGCCGGTGAAAGCGGGCGAGACGGGTCCGGTGATTCCAGCCGGGTCGCTGCTGGCTCGCTGGCAAGCGACCGGCGCCGCCGAGGAAAAACAGAAATTAGCCGACGAGTTGCAGAAGTTGCTCGTGGGCGGTCTCCCGGCAGAGCAGAATCACCCCGACGCGGCCCTCTATCGGCAACTCGCCTCACTCGGCGGGCCCTTGTTCGCAGCGGCGCGTGCCCAGGCCGCCGGCAAGGACGTCGCCAACGAGACCTCCCAGGCGGACTGGGGACTCGATCCGGCCCTTTTCGGCCGGCACCCCGACGGTTCGCCGGCCGACGCCGCCAGCCTGTGTGTGAAGGCGCCGTCGGTGGTAGCCATCCGTCTGCCGGCCGACCTGGTCGCCGGCTGCGAGCTGGCGACGACGGGCGTGCTTGATCCATCCTCGGCAGAGAGCATGCAGGGGAGCGTGCAACTCGCGGCCGCGACGGTGCCCCCGTCCGACCTGAGCGTGTTACGGGGCGAGGCGCCCGTGCTGGTCGACGACGCTTCGGCCGCACGGCGGCGGTTCGTCACAGCTTTCGACGATTTTCGGCATTTGTTCCCGGCCGCCCTGGCGTACAGCCGCATCGTGCCCGTTGACGAAGTGATTACGCTGGCCCAGTTTCACCGCGAAGACGGGCCACTCGTGCGGCTGATGCTCGACGACGCTCAGCACGCCCGGCTTGACCGCCTGTGGGAAGAGCTGCACTTCGTTAGCCAGGACGCCCTGACGATCGTTGACTCCTACGCTCAGCTCATGGAGTACGCCACGCAAGACAGCGACCCGCGGCTATTCGAGCACCTGAGGCAGCCGATTCTCGACCACGCGGCCGATTTTCGCAGGCAGCTCGTGGCGAGCGAGCCTCGGCAGCTCGAGACGCTGGTGGAGTTTGCCGCTCTGGCCTATCGCCGCCCACTTTCGGCGGCCGAAGCGCAAGAGTTGCACGTCTTGTATCAGCGGCTGCAGCAGGACGAGCTGCCTCACGACGAGGCGTTTCGCCTCACGCTGGCGCGCGTGTTTGTCGCGCCGGCCTTTCTCTATCGGCTGGAGGAGGCGCCTCCGGGCAAGGAGCCGCAGCCGGTGTCGAACTGGGAGCTGGCCAACCGGCTGAGCTATTTTCTCTGGTCGTCGGTCGGCGACAACGAGCTGCGCGACGTCGCCGTGACCGGCCGGCTGACCGACCCCGACTCCCTGGTCCTTCAGACACGCCGCATGCTGCGCGACGCGCGCGTGCGGCGGCTGGCGACGGAGTTCGCCTGCCAGTGGCTCCACATTTATGATTTCGACAGCCTCGACGAGAAGAGCGAGCGTCACTTTCCCACGTTCGTGGGCCTGCGCGGGGATATGTATGAAGAGGCGATCCGCTTCTTCACCGACCTATTCCAGCGAGACGGCTCGGTTCTGGAAATCTGGGACGCCGATCATCTGTTCGCGAACGAGGCGCTCGCCAGGCACTACGGCATTCCCGACGTGACGGGGAATGAATGGCGGCGGATCGACGGCGCCCGCGCCTACGATCGCGGCGGCATACTGGGCTTCGCGGCCACGCTGGCCAAGCAATCGGGCGCCTCGCGCACGAGCCCCATTTTGCGAGGCAACTGGGTCAGCGAAGTGCTGCTGGGCGAACGCTTGCCGCGGCCCCCCAAAGACGTTCCCCGGTTGCCAGAGGACGAAACGGCCACCGAGGGCCTCACGGTGCGGCAGCTTGTAGAAAAGCATTCCAGCGACCCGCGTTGCTCGACCTGCCACGCGAGAATCGACCCGCTCGGTTTCGCTCTGGAGGGTTTTGACGCCATCGGCGGCCGCCGTGACCGCGACCTTTCGGGCCGGGCCATCGAGACACGCGCCAAACTGCTCGACGGCTCGCAGTTCGACGGCCTCGACGGCTTGCGCCGCTACCTGCTCACCGCTCGTCGCGAGGCGATCGTTCGGCAGTTCTGCCGCAAGCTGCTAGGATATGCCCTGGGCCGGGGCGCGCAGCTTTCCGACATGCCCCTGTTGGCCGACATGGAGCGCAACCTGGAGCAGAACGACTACCGATTTTCGGCCGCCGTCGAGACGATCGTCCGCAGCCGCCAGTTCCGCGAGATTCGCGGACGGGACGCGGAGCCGGAGGAATCGTTGTGATGAATCAACCTCGTCCCCTCTTCCTTCGGGAGAGGGTTAGGGTGAGGGCGGTCGGGATCGGAGTTGGGTCGCCGCCCACGCGAGTTGCATTGAAGCTGCTAAAGCGACCGCCGGGGAGGCAAATCGTTCGCCGGGTAGGTGCCGGTTCCACGTGCGGAGCAAACGCCTAAGTTGCCCCACAATTTGTTTCACTCCATCGTTATCGAATACCTCTCATGAACCACCATTTTTCACGTCGTATTTTCTTGCGGGGCGTGGGCGTCAGCATGGCGCTGCCGTGGATGGAATCGCTGGCCGTCTGGGGAGACGAGCCCGCGGCGCCCGTGGCCGCAAGCAGCGGCAGCGGAGCGCCCGTGCGGCTGGCGGTGCTCTTCAGCGGCAACGGTTTTCATAGCAAAGAATGGTGGGCCAAGGGGACGGGCCGCGACATGCAACTTGGCCAGGTTCTCGCCCCGCTCGCCGATTTCCGCGAGAAGCTGCTCTTCATCCGCGGCCTGTACAACGCCGAGGCGCTCAAGGGCAACATCCACAGCTCGCAAACGGGCAACCTGCTCTCCGGCGCGCCGCTCGCGTCGGGCGGCGAGATTCGCTCGGGCACGAGCGTCGATCAGGTGATCGCGCAAAACACGGGGCACTCGACGAAAGTTCCCAGCCTGGTGCTCGGCTGCGAGAAGTCGAACCCGTCGGTCCACAAAAACTACTCGATGCTCTACAGCTCGCACATTTCGTGGAGCTCGCCCACCACGCCCACGCCGCTGGAGCTTTATCCCGCGCTGGCCTTCGACAGGCTGTTCAAAGACGAGGTGCAAAAAGGGGACGAGAGCGTGCTCGACGCCGTGCTCGCAGACGCGCGCGATTTCCGCCGCCGCGTAAGCATGGCCGACCAGCGGAAGCTGGACGAATATCTCGATTCGGTGCGCGAAGTGGAGCAGCGCATCGAGCAGGCCGGCAAAAAGGGAGAGCTGCAAGGGTGGCGGCCCACGCTGGCCGGGCCGAACATTCCCCGGCCGGCCGACGGCATTCCGCAGAACATCGCCGACCACATGCGATTGATGTGCGACATTCTCGTGCTTGGCTTCCAGACCGACACCACGCGGGTCACGACACTCAAGCTGAACAACGACCACAGCTCGCTGCGTTTCCCGCATCTGGGCGTCGACTACATGATCCATCACCTGCTGTCCCACTCCGACACGGCCGACTGGCTGAAGGTGAACCAGTTCTTCCTGGAGCAAGTCGGCTACATCGCGGGCAAGCTGGACGCGATTCAAGAAGGGGAGCGCACGGCGCTCGACAACTCGATGATCCTCTTCTGTTCCAGCATGCTCACGGGCAACCACGAGGCGAACCAGTTGCCCGTGGTGCTGGTGGGGCGCGGGGGCGGACAGATCGAAGGCGGGCGCGTGCTCGATTATCTCGACAAACCGAACCGCAAGATGTGCAGCTTGTTTCTATCGATGCTCGACAAGACGGGCGTGCACCTGAACCAGTTCGGCGACTCGAACGAGCGACTGGCGGAGATTTGACGCCGGACTCGCCCGACTTCACTTCAATCCCAGCTTCTGTCGAACCTCGTCAATGCCTTGGACGCCTGGCTCCTGCGACCGTTCGGCGAGAAGTTGACGCAGTTCGGGATGATTTCGCGTTCGCGCCACCTCATCGGCGAAGTCGTCGGCATCGACGCCGCCGACCTCAGCCACGACGAACAGCTTCCCCGCTGCCGTTCGCACGAGGACATTGTGCTCCTCCGCAAGCTGGAAGATTTCTTCCTTGGTCGTTTCGTCGCTGGACAGATCGATCGTTTTCACAAGGTGTACTCCTCGCCCCTGATATAAAGCTTATTGTGTTCCTTGCGACCGACGGCTTTGACTTTGACGATGGCGTCGGTTCCATCCACGTCGTAGAAAACGCGAAAGGGACCAACCCGAAGTTCCCACTCGCTTAGGGCATTTGCGTCCAGGGGCTTGCGATTCCGGGTTTCCACAACTGGTTGGTGGGGTAATTGAATGGCAATTCGATCGAGAATCCGCCTTTGCTCATGGGCCGCAAAGACAGCCAAATCGTCCAACGCGCTTTCAGTGAACTCGACGGTAAAGGGCAATGGACTTAACTCGCCGGGCCGACCATATGCCACACGTGCATCATAAAAGTCGCTGTTTGTCGAGGCAACCGTACGCGGTCTACAGTGGCGTTCGAACAGTAGGTATGACCCGTGGCGACATTTCTGGTTATGAGTTGAAGTGGATCGAGGAGGCTCATCGCGGAGGCTGCCCAGCATCGAACATGCTCGCAACTTCAACCGAGAAATCGCCTAGCAAGACCGATCGGGCGAAGTTACCGCGCGTAGAGCAACCCGCTTCAAGATATTCGTTGCCGGCCAGCCGCAGCACGACGACCGTCTCCGTTGCTGGGTTGACAATCCAGTATTCGGCAATGCCGATCGACGCGTACTCGACCCGCTTATCAACCAGATCGCGCTCGGGGTTGTCGGGGCTGACGACTTCCAAAACCAGATCGGCACCGGTCCAATAGCGGTCCTGCCGTCGCGGGTCGTTGGCGGATTGCACGAGCAGCAGATCCGGCTCCCGGTATTTGCCCGCCCGGACGCGAAGTCGCAGCGGTGCGAACACGACCCATCCGCCACGCGGCATGATGAACTGACTGAAAGCCGCGTAGAGGAATCCCAAGATCGACTGATGGCGATCCGTCGGCACAGGGAGCACCTCTAAAAAACCGTCGGTGAACTCCACTAACCGGTTGGCATGTTCGGTCAGAACCAGATACTCTTCCTCGCTCCAACTCCCTTGTGAAGGCAGCATCTCGCCGAGGAAGCGGTTCCAATCCTCCGGGAATAGAGTCGGGCTTGAATCAGGAATCGTGGCCATCAGCCGCCCGCGCACAATGAAGGGTCAAGTATTAAGATCATAGCATTGGCTGAGCCGCCATTCATCTATCGCGCCGCCCCTTACGTTTCCGCGGGATCGGCAGGCCGGCTACCGCCGGCCACGCAGGTGGCGACCACGAGATCGCCCGTGACGTTGAGCACCGTGCGGCACATGTCGAGCAGGCGGTCGATGCCCATGATGATGCCGATTCCCTCGCCGGGTACTCCCACCGATTGCATGAGGACGACGATCAACGGCAGCGATCCGCCGGGCACCCCCGCCGTTCCCACGCCCGCCAGCACGGCCATCAGCACCACCTGCACCTGTTGCGGCAGGCTCAGGTCGACCTTGAACACCTGCGCCAGAAAAAGCACGACGACGCCTTCGTAAAGGGCCGTGCCGTTCTGGTTGCCGGTGGCGCCGACCGTGAGGACGAATCGTGAAATCTCCTTCGGCAGCCGCAGGTCGACCTCGGCTACTTTGATGGCCGTGGGGAGCGTGGCGTTGGAGGAAGATGTGCCGAAGGCCACCAGCATCGCCTCGCGCACGCCGCGAAAAAACGTCCGCGGAGAGACGCGGCTGAACAGCGTCAGCACGACCGGATAGGTGATCGCCAGGTGGGCCGCCAGGCCGGCCAGCACGGTCGCCACAAACCAGAAGAGCGTCACCAGGATGTCGAGACCGAGGCGGGCCGTGATCGAGAAGACCAGGCACCCCGCTCCGAGCGGCGCCAGCCGCATGGCCCAGCCGATGATGACCATCGACACGGCGTTGAGTCCTTCCAGCCAGTTGACGAGGACGGCGCATCGGTCTCCCGCGGCGGCAATGGCCGCTCCGAAGACGAGCGAGAAGACCATCACCGCCAGCATGCCGTTTCCCTTCGCGCTTCCGTCGATGGCGCCGACCATCTCTTGCAGCGGGTTTTCAGGAAACATATCGACGACGACGTCGCGGATCGGCTTGGCTTGTTTAGCCTTCTCGACGTTGGCCGTCGCGCCGCTCGAGTAGCGTTTTTCGAGCTGGTTCCGTTTTTCCTCCGAAAGCGAATGGCCCGGCCGCATCGCGTCGACCAGCGTGGTGCCGATCGCCACCGCCGAGCCGGAAAGAATGGCCGTGAAGAAAAGTGTCCGCAGGCCGAGTCGGCCCAGCCGTCGGACGTCGCCAATCTCCACCACGGCTAGCGCCAGCGCGGAGAAGACCAACGGCAGCACCACCATGAACATCAGCCGCAAAAAGATCTTGCCGGCCGGTTCGGTAACGTTGAAGACCAGCCACTCCAGGCTGTCGTGCGCACCGTCGGCGCTCGTCGCGAACCAGTTCGCCGCCAGGCCCAGGGCTACGCCCAGCACTAATCCGATCAGGATCTTGGTGTGCAACGGCAAAGAGGTCGTGGGTCTTTGGTTTGGGGCCTTTGGGTCTGGGGTCTTTGGGTTTGGCTCCAGGCTCTCCATGCTGATCGAAGACCTAAAACCCAAAACGTAAGACCCGGAACCAAGGAACGGACACCATGCCGTTCGACGTCGTCTTCAAAGAATGAACTGACTAAGATCCTCGTCCTTGGCCACCTTTTCCAGCCGCTCTTTGACGTAGGCGGCGTTGATCGTGATGCGGCTTTGTTTTCTCTCCGGCGCTTCGAAGCTGAGATCTTCCAGCAGCCGCTCCATGATCGTGTAGAGCCGGCGGGCGCCGATGTTCTGTGTCGACTGGTTCACCTGGAAAGCGTAGTTCGCCAGGGCCTCGATCGCGTCGGTGGTGAACTCCAGACCGACCTCTTCTGTTGCCAACAGCGCCGTGTACTGCTTGGTCAGGGCGCTCTTCGGCTCGGTCAAGATGCGAATGAAGTCATCCTTGGTCAGATCCTTGAGCTCGACGCGGATCGGAAAGCGCCCCTGTAGCTCGGGCATCAAGTCGCTGGGGCTGGCGCGATGAAAGGCGCCCGCCGCAATGAACAGGATGTGGTCGGTTTTCACGTAGCCGTAGCGGGTTTGTACGGTCGTCCCTTCCACGATCGGCAGCAGGTCGCGCTGCACCCCCTGCCGCGACACGTCGGCTCCCTTCGTCTCGCTGGCCACCACCTTGTCGAGCTCGTCGACAAAGATCATCCCCAGGTTCTCCGCCAACTCGATGGCCTGGGCGTTGACCTTCTCCTGGTTGATCAGGGCGTCGCTCTCCTGCTCCTGGATCACCTTGCGGGCTTCTTTCACGGTCAGCTCGCGGCGCGACGTATTGCGGGGCATGATTTTCTCGAACATCCCCTGCAGGTCGAGGTCGACCTGCTCCATGCCCATGCCGGTGAGCATCATCGGCACGGCCTTCTGTTCGATGGTCATTTCGACCTTGCGCTCGTCCAGATCGCCGGCCGCGAGCATGGCCCGCATTTTTCTGCGCGTGCGCTCGTGACGTTCGGCCCCTTCACCAGAGCCAGGCTCGCCTTCGCCGTCGGCGGACACCGGCGTCGGTGCGAGCAGGTCGAGCAACCGCTCTTCGGCCCGGTGAGCCGCCTCGGCCTCGACCTTGATCCGCTCCTTCTCTCGCACCAGGCCGATGGCGTTCTCGACCAGTTCGCGGATCATGCTTTCGACGTCGCGGCCATAGTAGCCCACCTCGGTATACTTGGTGGCCTCGACCTTGATGAAGGGGGCGCCCGTGAGCTTGGCCAGTCGCCGGGCGATCTCTGTCTTGCCCACGCCCGTGGGGCCGATCATCAGGATGTTCTTGGGCGCGACCTCCGTCCGCATCTCTTCATGCAGGTTCTGCCGCCGCCAGCGGTTCCGGATAGCGATGGCGACGGCCCGTTTGGCGTCTTGCTGGCCGACGATGTGCCGGTCCAACTCGGCCACGATCTCGCGTGGCGTCAGGTCTCGCAAGGCAATTCCTCCACGGTGATATTCGTGTTGGTGTAGATGTCGATGCCGGCGGCGATCTCCAGAGAACGCTGCACGATCTGGGCCGCCCGCAGATCGGAGTGAGCAATCAAAGCGCGTGCCGCCGCCACCGCATAATTGCCGCCGGAACCGATGCCCAGCACGCCGTCGGTGGGCTGGATCACGTCGCCGTTACCGCTGATGAGCAGGGTGCTGCGGGCGTCGACCACGGCCATGAGCGCTTCCAGGCGGCGGAGCACCCGGTCGGTCCGCCATTCCTTGGCCAACTCGGTGGCGGCTCGCGGCACGTTCGAGGGGTAGTCTTTCAACTTGGCCTCAAAACGCTCAAGAAGGGCAAAGGCGTCGGCGGCGGATCCGGCGAAACCGGTGAGCACCTTCCCCTCGAGCAGGCGGCGAATCTTGTTGGCGTCCCCCTTCATCACGGACGAGCCGAGCGTCACCTGTCCGTCGCCGCCGATGGCCACCGTGCCCCGGTGCCGGACCGTAAGAATGGTTGTAGAGCGTGTTTTCATCGACCCCATTTTGGCGCAAAGGGCCGCAGCGCACCAGTGGCCACCCGGGCTCCCGCGCCGGGCTACGTGGCCATCTACCGCCTCCCGGCCAACGTCCCTAAAATCGACGCAGATGAATGCCTCCGGCGCCACGACATCGAGCTCCTTCTATGTCCCGGCCCTCGATTGCCCCGAAGAGTTCTCGCTGATCGAAAAGGGACTCCGCCGGCTGGAGGGCGTGGTCGATCTCACGCCCGACTACCTCAACAGGCGGCTGGCGGTCGAGTACGACGCCCCGAAACTCGACGCCCTGACCATCGCCGCGCGCATCCGGCAGATCGGCTTTGAAGCCGAGGTCGTTTCCCACGAGGCCGTTTCCCATCGGACCGGCGGCCAGGCCCCACGCCCCTACCTGCGCCGCACGACCCTTGCCGGCGCCGCGTTGCTCGGTCTGGCGTTCGCGGCGAGCTTCGTGTTTTCTTCGCCGGTTCCCGGCGACATGCTGGCCGTAGCCGCCACGTTAGCCGCCGGGTTGAGCGTCGCGCGGGCGGGGTGGCGGGCGGTCAGGCTGCGGGCCCTCGACATGAACGCCCTGATGACGCTCGCGGCCTGCGGCGCGCTCGCCACGGGCGACTACTTCGAGGCCGCCACGGCGATGGTGCTGTTTGGCGTGTCTTTGTGGCTGGAGAGTTACAGCCTCACGCGCGCCCGACGAGCGGTGCGCTCGCTCGTCGAACTCGTGCCGCCGCGAGCCCATCGATACGACGGCGAGGCGACCACCGACGTCGACGCGGCCGATTTGAAACCCGGCGATCGCCTGCTTGTGAAGCCGGGGGAGCGGGTGCCGGTCGACGGCGAGGTGGAGCAGGGCACCTCGAGCGTCAACCAGGCGCCGATTACCGGCGAGTCGATGCCGGTCGAAAAAGGGCCTGGCCATCCCGTGTACGCGGGGAGCGTCAACGGCGAGGGGGCGCTCGTTGTGCGTGCCAGCCGCGCGGCCGCCGACAGCACGCTGGCCCACATCGCTCGGCTGGTGGAGGAGGCGCAGCGCGGCCGGTCGCCAACCGAGCGGTTCGTCGACCGCTTTGCCCGCTACTACACGCCGGCCGTGATCGGGTTAGCCCTGGCTCTGGTCGCCGTGCCGCTCGCCGCCACGACGTGGCACGTATCGTGGGCCGAGGCGCATCCGCCGCTGGAGTGGCTGCACCGCGCCTTGGTGCTGCTGGTGATCGCCTGCCCCTGCGCGCTGGTGATCTCCACGCCGGTGACGATCGTCTGCGGACTTCAGGCGGCGGCTCGCCAGGGGATGCTGATCAAGGGGGGCGAATTCCTGGAGCGGGCCGGCCGGATCGCTTCGCTAGGGCTGGATAAAACGGGGACCCTCACGCCCGGCAGGGCCGCGGTTTCCAAGACCATACCCGCGCCGGGCGTGTCGGCCGAGGAACTGCTGCGCGTGGCGGCGGCCGTGGAAAGCCGCAGCGAGCATCCTCTCGCTCTAGCGATCATCGCGGCGGCAGGCGAGCAAGGCGTGGCTTGGCAGCCGGCGGGCGAAGTTTCTGCGCTGCGGGGTTTTGGCGTCCGCGGCCAGATCGACGGCGAGCCCTACTTCGTCGGCAACTGGTCGCTGTTTTCACAACCGCCGCTGGCCGCCGCGAGCAATCGGGGCCCGGCGGATGCCGTCCGCCGCCTGGGGGAGTCGCTGCTGGCGGAAAGCACGGCCACGATCGTCTTCGTCGGTTCGCCAGCCCGGTTTCTCGGCGCGCTGGCGATCGAGGATCGCGCCCGTCCGGAGGCCAAGGAGGCGCTGGACGAACTGCGACAGTTGCGCGTCCGGCCGATCGTGTTGCTTTCGGGTGATCGCAAGGCCGTCGTGCGGCAAATGGCCAAGGAACTGGGCATACGTGACTTTCACGCCGACCTGTTGCCGCAGGAGAAGGTCGACCAGATCAAGGTTCTGATGGTCACCCACCCGCACATGGCGATGGTCGGGGACGGCGTGAACGACGCGCCCGCCCTGGCGGCCTCCTGGCTGGGGATCGCCTTTGGTTCGCAGGCCAGCGACACGGCGCTGGAGACGGCCGACGTGGTGATTCTTTCCTCTCGGCTCATCCTTTTGCCGCAGCTCGTTCGACTCGGCCGCCGCACGCGGTCGATTCTGACGCAAAACATCACCCTCGCGCTGGGAATCAAAGGGGCCGTGCTCCTGGCCGCGGTCGCCGGCCCCGAGCCGCTCGCCCGGCTTTGGCTCGCCGTCGCCGCCGACGTGGGCGCCACGCTGCTCGTCGTCGCCAACGGAATGAGGCTGCTGCGGTAACCGTCTCTAGTTCAACCACTGCCTATGGCCTTTAAGATCACGATTACGGAGGTTGCCGAGGCACAGTTCAATTCATTGACGGTCCGGGAACAGCGGAGGCTTGAGACTGCGATCACGTCTCGGCTTCAATATCAGCCCACGACACCGACGAAGGCGGTCAAACGGCTGCGGCCCAATCCTTTTGCTGAGTTTGAATTGCGTGCCGGTGATCTGCGCGCGTTGTATAATGTCGAGGGCGACGAGGTCGTCATTTTGGTCGTGGGCCAGAAGGTTGGTAATAAGCTTATCGTGGAAGGACAGGAGTTTCATGCCCATCAAGACGATCCCATTGAGCCATCTGGAGACGAACCTCACGCGGACGTTGACTGAGTGCTCCGAGTCGGGCGAGATGTTGGTGGTCGAATTGCCCGAAGGAAGGCTGTTGGCCATTCATCCGCTTGATCTGCAGGAAGACGATGATCTCATCGACGAACTGTTGGCAACCAATCCGCGGTTCAAGGCATTGCTGCAGCAATCTAAGGCGAGCGCACGCAAGAGTTTTCCGGTTGACACGAATGGTTGACAGCCGACCGCCTGGCGGCTGGCCCCGCAGCGGACCTTGTCCAGGCAAGCCGGGTGCCGCGCTTCATCGCGAGAATTCGAGGGAGCCGTTGGCCGAAGGACACGTCATTCCGTGCGTTCGATGGATCGCAAAGCGGAATTTGCTCTCTCCACGAGTTGCTTGACGTCCCAAGCAAAACGCCGATCCGATCTCGTCCCGGCCCTCTGCAGGTATTTGATCGCACGTTGTCGCTCGTCGCTGAACCCCGTCAAGGCATAGGCCGCCGGACGTAACGCGCAACCACCACTCATCGCGATCAAGGTATTTGAGTAGCGTTTGCGTCGCAGACGCTGAGGGGACCGGGAGGTTGCGAAGTGTGTTGTTGGCGGCCTCAGCAACGGTGGGCTCTTCACTCGTCAACGCCTCGAAAATCGGCGGAATAGCTTTTGACGCCATTTCGGGACTGAGCGCTTCCATAATGTCTTCGATCGCGGACTCCAGGTGCGCGAGCCCGATCAGAGCCGACACAGCGGCCTGGACGTTGCCGTCGCCCCTGAGTATTGACTCCGCCGCCGCGAGCCGCACGTCTTGGTCGCCATCATCCAGGAGAGGCGTAAGAGCCTCCACGTCGCTGCCAATTCGCGAAATGGCCCAGGCGGCCGTTTGACGTACGAGCGGACTCTCATCGTGCAACGCCGTCAGCACGGAACGCTCAGCCCACTCGGCGTCTTCGCCCATCGTACCGAGTTTGTGGACGGCCTCGGCGCGAATCTGATCGCTTGGATCGCGCAATCGCTGCTGCAGTCGACGGATCGGGTTGACACGATCGCCTAGCCAGAGACACAGAAGCGTGATACCCAGCATCAGCGTGGTGACGCTGAACTGACACCAGCGACGGCGAGGCCTTGTCGATTGAGGCTCTTCAGCGGTCGACATGTCCGTTCTTGGCAAGACCGTTGATGGCGAACAACATGCCTGGCACCGAGTATAGCCGCTCTGTGCCGGTCGCCGCACCTAACATGCCATCCGGGTAGCGGCTCAAGCATCCGGGCCTGAATCCGGCCTGCCCGGCGGAGGCGACCTACGGGTATAATTCCGGATGATCCCGGAGCAAGGAAAAACATGCAGGAAAACTTCGATCTTACCCAATACGGCATCCTGGTGGCCGACGTGTGGCGCAACGCGCCGGCCGCCCGGCTGTATGAGGTCGCCGTCAAGGACGACAAATGCGCCATCAGCACCGCCGGCGCGCTCATCGCCCGCTCCGGATCCAAGACCGGACGCAGCCCCAAAGACAAGCGGATCGTCGATCACCCCAACAGCTCGCCCGACATCTGGTGGGGCGACGTCAACATCCCGCTCGACGAAGCCACCTTCCTCACCAACCGTCAGCGGGCCATCGACTTCTTGAATTTCCGGCAGCGGTTGTTCGTGTTCGACGGTTTCGCCGGCTGGCACCCCCGGCACCGTTTGAAGGTGCGCGTCATCTCCGCCCGGCCGTACCACGCGCTCTTCATGCACAACATGCTTATCCGCCCCAGCGCGGACGAACTGGCCGATTTCGGCGAGCCTGACTACGTGATCCTCAACGCCGGCGAGTTCCCGGCCAATCTGCACACGCGGCAGATGACCTCGAAGACGAGCGTCGACCTGAGCTTCGAGCGCCGCGAGTTCATCGTGCTGGGAACCGAGTACGCCGGCGAGATGAAGAAGGGCATCTTCACGATCATGAACTACCTGATGCCCAAGCAGGACGTTCTTTCGATGCATTGCTCGGCCAACGAAGGGCCGGCGGGCGACGTCTCGCTCTTCTTCGGCCTGTCGGGCACGGGCAAGACGACCCTCTCGGCCGACCCCCACCGCAAGCTGATCGGCGACGACGAGCACTGCTGGGGGGAAGACGGCGTGTTCAACATCGAAGGGGGCTGTTACGCCAAGTGCATCCATCTCTCGCGCGAGAAGGAGCCGCAGATCTTCGAAGCGATCCGTTTCGGCGCGGTGCTGGAAAACGTCGTCTACGATTCGCTCTCGCGCGAGGTGAACTACCTCGACGCCTCGATCACCGAGAACACGCGGGCCAGTTACCCGATCGAGTACATTCCCCAGGCCAAGATTCCCTGCGTGGGCGACCACCCCAGCAACGTGATCCTGCTCACCTGCGACGCTTTCGGCGTCCTGCCGCCGGTGAGCAAGCTCACGCCCGCCCAGTTGATGTACCATTACATCAACGGCTACACGGCCAAGGTGGCCGGCACCGAGCACGGCGTCACCGAGCCGCAGGCCACGTTTTCGGCCTGTTTCGGGGCCGCCTTTCTCGTCTGGCACCCCACGAAGTACGCCGAGATGCTGGCCCAGCGGATGGAGACGCATGGCGCGCAAGCCTGGCTGGTGAACACCGGCTGGACGGGCGGCTCCTACGGCAGCGGCTCGCGCATTCCGCTCGCCTCGACGAGGGCCATCATCGACGCCATCCATTCCGGGGCGCTGGCTCAGACGCCGACCAGCGAAGAGCCGTGGTTTGGCTTGCACGTTCCCCGCTCGTGCGCCGGCCTCGGCGAGCGGTTGCTGGTGCCGGAACTGGCCTGGAGCGATCGCCAGGCATACGCCCGGACCGCGAGAAAGCTCGGCCGGATGTTCCAGCAGCACTTCGCCCGCTACGCCGATGCCGCCAGCGAAGAAACGCTGATGGCCGGTCCGCGATGTGGGGAAGGGTAAGAGCCAGGAAGGGCGCCCCCACGCAAGAAAACGGCCGGGGCAGCCTTTCGGCCACCCCGGCCGGAGAAATCGAACTTCACGCCGCCCGCGTTACTCCTTCTTGAGCACCACAAAGCGGTTCTGATCGTCGCTGCGGATCCAGAGCAGCACGCCCTTGGCGAGGTCAACGTCCTTGACGGCTTCCTTGAACTCCTTGACGTTCTCGACCCGCTTCTTGGCCACGCTCATGACGAGCATCCCTTCACGCAGCCCGGCACGGGCCGCCGCGCTATCGGGTTCGACTTCGGTGATTACCACGCCTTTGTGGTCCTTGAAGCCCAGCGTCTCGGCGTTGTTCTCGGTCAGATCGGTGACCGCGAGGCCGAGAGAGTCGCTCTTGTAGGACGAGCTGTCCTCCGACTCGCGACGATCGGAACGGGCCGGGCCCGACTCGCCGAGCTCTTTGGGGAACTGCTTGACCACGACTTGCAGGTCGACGGGCTTGCCCTCGCGCAGCACTTTTACATCTTCTTTGCTGCCGATCGGCGTCCGCTCGACGAGCTCTTGCAGATCGCGAGGTGTGTGAACCCTTTTTCCAGCGTATTCCGTGATCAGGTCGCCAGCCTCAAAGCCGGCTTCCGCAGCGGGCGTCTTGGGATGAACTTCGGCCACCAGCACACCGTCGCGGCGTTTGACGCCGAACTGTTGCGCCAGGTCGCCATTCACCTCGCCGATGGACACGCCCAGGTAGGCCCGTTGCACCATGCCCGACTTGATGAGCTGTTGCATCACCCACTTGGCCTGGTTACTGGGAATGGCGAAGCCGATTCCCTGATAGCCGCCGTTGTTCGAGGCGATGGCCGTGTTGATCCCCACGACTTCTCCGTCGAGGTTCAACAGCGGACCGCCCGAATTGCCCGGATTGATGGCGGCGTCGGTCTGCAGGAAGCGGGAACGATTCGAGCTGAGCTCGCGCCCCTTGCTGCTGATGATGCCGGCGCTCACGGTTGAGTCAAGCCCGAACGGGTTGCCGACGGCGATCACCCAATCGCCGATTTGTAGCTGGTCCGAATCGCCCAGCTTCGCGTAGGGCAACGAGCCGGCGCCCTCGATGCGGAGCACGGCGAGGTCGGTCATTGGATCGGTTTTGATGTCGGTCGCTTTGAATTCACGGTCGTCGGACAAACGGACGGTGACCTCGTCGGCCCCTTCGACCACGTGATTATTCGTCAGCACGAGACCGCTCTTGTCGACGATCACGCCCGACCCCATCCCCTGCCGCTGTGGGATCTGGAATGAATGGCCGTCGCCGCCGAAGTGGCGGAACATGTCGCCGTCGCCGCCGAAGAAATCTTCAAACGGCGTCCCCTTGAAGGGGTTTTCGCCCTTAAACGGGGTTTCTCCCCGCTTGTTGCCGCGCGGGTCGCGGACCACCTGCGGCTTGGTTTTGGTTTCGATGGTCACCACGGTCGGAACGGCCGCTTCGGCCGCTTTGCGGAATGCCGTGGAAAGCGTGTTCGCCTGGTGGCGCGCCTCGGCGGAAGCGGCCGATGGGGTTTCTTGCTCCTGGGCGGTCGTACGGACCTGCCAGGCGCCGACACCGAGCAGTGCCGACGCCAACAAGGCGACAAGCACGCTACGTCCGGCACGAGATCGAATCTGTTGCATTTGTGGATACCTCCTTCGCTGATCGCAGATTTCTTCCTGCACGCGAGAATCGTTGCCGTGGGCCATGTGCTTCTTGTGAGAAATCTTCGAGGAAAGTGTTTTAGCTGTTTCTCCGCCTGCGTTTAAGATTCTTCGCAAAATGACCCTCCAGGGCCAGACCAGTTGCCCCGCGCTGGTAGTAGGCTCCAGGCCAACCACAAATCTCCATTTTCCAATAAAAGTCGCAAGTCTCCCGGTTCTAAGATTGCAAAAAGTTTAGACGCCAGCTAGACTTGCGCACGAGTCAGTAATCTGAAGCACAAGCGAGAAGATGGCCGGACGGGTCTCGCTTGCGCTTCGGGTTAGTGTGCTGGTCACCGCCCTTTCTTCCTGAGGGCCGCATGAGTCGTACCGCCGAACCCGAATCCCCTCCCGAGGGGAAAGAAGACTACGAGCGGCTGGAACGCCGCATCGGTTACACCTTCAAAGACAAGGAGTTGTTGCGCTCCGCGCTGACACACGCTTCGGGCGCGCCGCACCGGCTGCGCTCCAACGAGCGGTTGGAGTTTCTGGGCGACGCCATCATGGGCGCCGTCGTGTGCGAGATTCTCTACCGCCAGTACCCGGAGTACCTAGAGGGCGATCTGACCAAGATCAAGTCGGTCGTGGTCAGTCGTCTTACGTGCGCCAAGGTGAGCGAGGCGTTGGGGCTGGAGAAATTCCTGGTCCTGGGCAAGGGGATGACCACGCATCCCAGCGTTCCCCCGTCGCTTTTGGCCGACGTCTTCGAGTCGCTCATCGCCGCCATCTATCTCGACGGCGGCACCGAAGCGTCGCGGTCGTTCATCGAAACCTACATGGGACCCGAAATCGAGCTGGCGGCGGGCGGCGACCACTCGGGCAACTACAAGTCGCTCCTGCAGCAACTCGCGCAGCGAGAAAGGGGGCAAACGCCCACCTACGCCCTGCTCGACGAGAAGGGGCCGGACCACAGCAAGTGCTTCAAGATGGCCGCGCAAATCGGCCGCAACCGCTTTCCTGCCGCCTGGGGACGAAACAAGAAAGAGGCCGAACAGCGGGCGGCCCAGAACGCCCTCAGCGAGCTCAACGGCGAGCCGGTGCCGTATCCGTCGGACTGAGTGCCGATCAGACTGAGTGCCGATCTCTTACTCGCTTGCTCCCGCACGCGGGCTACGAAACGCGGAGCGCCTCGATCAACCGCTCGATGTCGCCGGCGTCGTTGTAGGCATGGGGACTAACGCGCAGCCGGCCGCCGCGATGGCTGAGCACCACCTGCCGCTCGCGACAATCGCGGCGGATCTCCGCCACGTTGCGGCCCGGCAGATCGAACGACACGATGCCGCTGGCGTGCTCCCGCTGCCGGCAGCTTTTGACGACCGCCCCGACTTCGGGCAGCCGCTGGCAGATGACGTCGGTCAGGTGGAGGACGCGCCGCGAGACCCGCTCCGGCGGATGATCCGCCAGCATTTCCAGGCTCGCGCCCAGGGCGAGCAAACCCGGCATGTTGTACGTTCCCCCCTCGTAACGGCCGGCCGACGGCTTGAGCCGCAGTTCGATGCGGCTGAAATCGTGAGCGTGCACCACGCTGTTCCAGCCCAGCCCCAGCGGCCGCAAGCGATCGAGATGCTCGGCCCGCAAGTAGAACAGTCCCGCCCCCTCGGGGCCGAGCAGCCACTTGTGGCCGTCGGCGGCCAGAAAATCGACCGGCGTTTGCCGCACGTCGAGGGGAAAAACGCCCAGCCCCTGGATGGCGTCGAGAAAGACGAGCGCACCTCGGCGGTGGGCCAACTCGACCACCTCCTCCAGATCGTGCCGCCAGCCGCTGGCGAAACCGACCCAGCTCAGCGTGATGATCCGCGTCTTATCGTCGCACGCCTTGGCCAACTCGGCGAGCTCAGGCCGGTCGCCGGCGGCAACGCGACGCACTTCGACTCCCCGCGAGGCCAGGTTCAGCCAGGGATAGACGTTCGACGGAAACTCGTCGTCGAACATCACCACGTTGTCGCCCGGTTGCCATCCAAAGCCCTCGGCTACCAGGTTGATTCCTTCGGTCGTATTGTGGACGAGCCCGATTTCCGCCACGTCGGCTCGCAGCAGTTCCGCGGCGCGGCGTCGGAGATGTTCCAACTCGGCCGCCCACTGCGGCCAGTTCACGGCCCCGTGCTCGGCAAACTCTTTGGCCCAGTTCGTTAAGGCGGCCTGGGCCGGCATGGTGAGGGGCGCCACGGCCGCATGGTCGAAATAGGCCCATCTCTCGGCGCACGGCATCATGCGTCGAAACTGGGCCCACGCTCCGTCGGAATCGTCGGACAACTCAGACATGGAACCGTCGGACCGTGCGGCCTGCCTTTCAACTCTCCAGGATGCGTCCGTAGAATTCCGGGCGACGGTCGGCGAAGCGGTCGATCTCGTGCTTGCCGGGCACGCGCACAATGTGCTTCTGGCGGGCAAACGCCGGATCGATGTCGGCATAGAGGATCATTTCATTCTCATGCCGCGCCTCGGCGAGGATACGTCCGCGCGGGTCGCAGATCTTGCTTTGACCGATGAAACGAAAGCCACGCTCGTTGCCCACGCGGTTCACCGCCATGTAGTACACGTTGTTTTCCATGGCGCGGGCGTTGATGAC
Organism: Pirellulales bacterium; assembly: GCA_035550375.1. Taxonomy (GTDB): domain Bacteria; phylum Planctomycetota; class Planctomycetia; order Pirellulales; family JAICIG01; genus DASSFG01. Next base: position 95,253 of record DASZPH010000057.1, read on the forward strand.
GAAATCGGCCGTACACTCGGCGCCGGGGGGCCAGTTCGTGGGAAGGGCGATTAGGTCGGCCCCCTCCAGGGCGAGCACGCGGGCCGCCTCGGGAAAGGCCGCGTCGTAGCAAATGCTCATGCCGACGCGGGCCTCGCCTGCACCCTCGCCCACCGCGTGGACCGCGAAGGGCCGGTCGCCAGGGGTGGTAAAACGGTCGACGCCCAGGTACGGCAGATGAACCTTGCGGTAGCTGGCCACGACCCCGTGGGGACCGACGAGCACCGCCGCGTTGAAGAGCCGCTCGGCCTCCGCTTCCAGCAAGCCGACGACCGCGTAAGTCGCCAGCTCACGGCACAGGTCAGCCAGTCTAAGCGTGCTGGGGCCGGGCACCGGCTCGGCATGCTGCCGAGCTTCGTCGATGTTTTCAAAGCAGTAACCTGGCAGTGAGCACTCCGGAAACACGGTGAGGCGCGCCCCGGCTTGCGCGGTTTCACGCAGGCGTTCGCCGATCCGAGCCAGGTTCGCCTCGCGGTCGGCGAACACGATATCCATCTGTACGCCGGCAACTTTCATGGGAGTTCTCCCTTGTTAGCCCACTTGCTCCGCAACTGGACCGTCTGGAGGTGCCTTTGGACCCGGCTACGCGGCACTCCGTAACCGTGTTTCCGTATTCGGTCGGCCTATTCCGGCAAGCGGGCTACGATAGCGCTTTCTTTTCCGCCTCGCGTGCCACGGCCACACACTCGCGCAGGTCGGGCATGGGGTTCTCCGGGTGCTCTTCGTATTCAATCGACAGCGCGCCGTCGGCGGGAAACTCGACTTTTTTGAGGGCCTTGAACACTTCCAGCACGTCGAGCCGACCTTTGCCCAAGATCACCCCCTTGGCATCACCCTTGGGTTGATCAAAGTCCTTCAAATGGACGCCGTATAACCGCCCTTCGAGCAGGCGAATGACCTTCACCGGATCCTCCCCGGAGCGGATGTAGTGGCCTAGATCGGCGCAGGCGCCGATCAGCTTGTGGTGGCCTTGAATGGCCTTCAGCACATCGTCCACTTTGTCGTACCGCGCGCCGGGTCCATGATTATGGATGGCGATCCGGATGTCATACTCTTCGACGAGTTTGTCCAAACTGTCGAAAGCGTCGGGCGACGGGTCGGCCGAGATGTTGCGGATGCCGGCCTTCTTGGCGAACTCGAAGACGCGGCGATTGGCGGCCGTGTCCTTGCCAAAGCCGTTCACGCCGTGGGCGAGCAGCTTGATCTCGTGTTTGGCCAGCTTTTCCTTCATCTGGTCGATCTGCTCTTGGCTGCTTCCGAGCGACAGGTGCTTCTCGAAGAACTCGACCGTATGCAAGCCGAGTTCTTGGATGTCGTCGAGGGCCTTGTCGACGGGGAAATCGCGCAGCGAATAACTCTGGATTCCAAGCATGAAACCGCCCGATGCGGCGGCTCGTGCGCGGCGCGGCCAGCCATAGGTGGCCGCCGCGGCCCCCATTCCCAGCAAAAGGCTTCGTCGAGAAAGGCGAATCATGTCAATCTCCTGGTAACAAGGTGGGCGTGCCCGGCAGTGGAACCCAATTATGATCGCGGCGGGCCGCCCGTCCAGTAGACGGTAAAGGAGGATGAAGCGGAACTGGCGCTCCTCCCCCTTTTGGCCTCTCTGCACCCGCATGCACGGGCGACTGCGAACCGGTGAAATGCGCCGCCGGGATGACTATTATGGCTTCTCCCAACAGTCGGCCTGGCACATCGGCTGGGTGGGGAATCGTAATACGAGAAACTTCGAGTCACCGATCATGTGGGTCCAGGTTTACGATCCGTTTCATTCGCCCTGGCTTTCGACGCTCGTCGCCGGCGCCCCGGTGATCGCCCTGCTCGGGCTACTCGCCCTCGGAGTCCACGCTCACCGGGCGGCGGCGGCCGGCCTGATTGCCGCGCTCGTGGTCGCGACCGCGGGTTTCGGTATGCCCGCCAGCGCGGCCTTCGCCGCTGCCGGCTACGGGGCGTGCTTCGGTTTGCTGCCGATTGGCTGGATCGTGGTGGCGGCCGTATTTCTCTATCAGCTCACCGTCCGCTCCGGCCAGTTCGAGATCGTCAAGCGATCGGTGGCCGCCATTTCGCCAGACCGGCGGATTCAGGCGCTGCTCATCGCTTTTTCGTTCGGCACGTTCGTCGAGGGGGCGGCCGGCTTTGGCACCCCGGTGGCCATCTCGGCCGCCCTGATGATCGGGCTGGGGTTTTCTCCCCTTTATGCAGCCGGCCTGGCGCTGATCGCCAACACCTCGCCCGTGGCGTTCGGGGCACTGGGAACGCCGATCATCATGTTGTCGCAGATCGCCGGCATCGACGAGATGGTGCTCAGCCAGATGGCCGGCAGGCAGCTTCCACTCTTCTCGCTGATTGTGCCGGCCTGGCTCGTGGCAACGATGTCGGGCTGGCGAGGCGTCGTCGGCTGCTGGCCCGCGATTCTCGTCTGCGGCGGGAGCTTCGCCGTCTTGCAGTTTCTCGCGGCGAACTTCCAGGGGCCGACGTTGGTCGACGTGATCGGGGGGCTCGGTTCGCTGATTTGCCTCACCCTGTTCTTAAAGGTCTGGCGGCCCCGCGAGGTGTGGCGATTTGCCGATGAGCCGCCCGCCACAACCGAGGCCGCGGAGCCGCCGCTCGATGCGCGGCAGGTTGCCCACGCCTGGATGCCGTGGGTCTTCTTGTCGGCGATGGTTTTTCTCTGGGGCTTCTTTCCGTTCAAGACATTTCTCAACGGCGGCCCAGCCGATAATCCCAATCTGCTGGCCGGAAGAAGCAAGCTCTCCTACCGGGTTCTGGGCCTCCACCAACTCGTCTACCGCGCGGCGCCGGTTGCCGTCGTACCCGACGGGCTTGACCACGCGGCCGACGCGGAAAAGGCGGTGTACGACTTCAACTGGCTATCGGCCACCGGCACGGGCATCTTTCTGGCAAGCGTTTTGTCTGCGGCCTGGCTGGGGATCGGGCCGAGGATCTTTTTGGCGCTCTTCATCAACACCGTCTGGCGGATGCGCTGGGCGCTCGTCACCATCGCCTGCATGCTGGCCTTGGCGTTCGTGACGAAGTACAGCGGCAGCGACGCCACGCTCGGCCTGGCCTTCACCAAGACGGGCTGGCTTTATCCCTTCTTTGCTCCCCTTTTGGGCTGGCTCGGCGTGGCGCTCACCGGCTCCGACACTTCATCGAACGCTTTGTTCGGCAGTTTGCAACGGATCACGGCCGAGCAGCTCGGCCTCAATCCCGTGTTGATCGTGGCCTCGAACAGCACGGGGGGCGTGATGGGCAAGATGATCGACGCTCAAAGCATCGTCGTCGCCGCGGTCGCGACCGAGCAAGCTGAGGGTGAAGGGAAGATTCTGCGATTCGTCTTCTGGCACAGCGTGGCGCTGGCCGCGCTCATCGGGCTGTTGACGATGGTGCAGGCGTACTGGCTGACGTGGATGATTCCCGAAGCCTGAGGAAGGGAGTTTCGCCAACAAATAACGGCCCGACCACGATGAGCTTGCTTACCGTGGCCGGACCGCGTAACCGCCGCGTACGAAACCTGCCGCTTTAATTAGTCGTCGTCCTGCTCGCGACGCGGAGGAGGTGGCCGATCGTCGCCATCGTCGGGTCGCCGGTCATGAGCGCGTGCCGGCGGCGGAGGGGGGCGCCGATCCCATCGCCCCGGAGGCCCGCGGTCTTCCTCTCGGTCATCGCGCGGCGGTCGCCGGTCTGGCGGTCCAAAGGGGGGACGACGCGGAGGAGCGAAGTCGCGGCCACGGTCGGCACCGTCGTCCCACCGGCGGTGCTCGTCTCGCGAGGGCGGGCCGCGGCGCTCGTGGATGGGCGGCGGGGGGCGGCGATCGCGGTCAGCGTGATCGCGCTCTGACTCTGCCCAATCCCGTCTGTGCCCGTCCCGATCACTGCGGTGGGACGCATGGTGGGCCGGCGGCGGTCCGACGTGGTGCATCGAGTGATGCGGGCGGTGCTCGCTATACTCGCTATACCAGTGCGGCGGTGCAACATGGTGCATTGGATGGTGTGGTCGGTGCTCCGTGTACCAGTGCGGCGGTCCGACGTGGTGCATCGGATGGTACGGGCGGTGGCCCGTGTACCAGTGCCGTGGTCCGCCGCGCGACCGACGCCAGTCAGGAGGCGCGAAGCGGTGTGCCCGCTCACGATCCGCGTGATCCTCGTGGGCGCGATCGCGATCCGGGCGGTGCCGACCTGCCGAAGGAGGCGGCGGGGGGCGGCGATCTCCACCGTCGCGGCCGGGGCCACGCATCCAGGAGGGCCGTGATCCGCCGCGTTCTGGCGGTGACCAACGGGGACGCGGGCCTCGGCGATCTTCATCGTCCCGGCGGTCCTCGTCGCCGCGTGCGCGGGAGGGAGGCCGACGATCGGGCCGGTCGTCACGTGCCCGGGGAGGCCGTGGGGAATCTTGGTCGGCGTCCCGTCGATCCTCGTCACGAACGCCGGCGGGGGGCCCGGCGTCTTCTTTCGGCGGTCGATCCTCTTGCGCCAACGCCCTCATGGTCGGGGCGGCAGCCGTCGCCAGAGCGACGGCAAACCAGAAGGCCTTTGTGCTTCTCATCCTGTGCAACCTCTGCGAAATGGTGGGTGACGCGCAGATGTTGCGCGTCTATCCCACGAGTAACGAAGAGAAGCGTGATACCGCCGCGCGCGAGAGAAATCGTCTCTGCGTTTTGCGATGCCCCGCGGCCTAGGCCTCTCGCCCCGTGTAGAGCGCCTCGATCACCCGGCCGCTGTTAAGACGCAGGGGCCGTCCCTGGGAATCGGCGATTTCGGTGGCCGGATCGATTCCCAAAGCCGTGTAGACCGTGGCGGCGACGTCCGAGTGGCGATAGGGGCGCGTCACCGGGTAGGCGCCGACGGCGTCCGACCGGCCGATCACCTGGCCGCCTCGCACGCCCGCGCCGGCAAACAGCCCGAAAAAGCAGCTCATCCAGTGATCGCGGCCAGGGCTGGTAAAGAAGGGAATCGACCCGTTGGGCAGGACCAGCTTGGGCGTCCGGCCGAATTCGCCCATCATCACCACCAGCGTTTCGTCGAGCAGACCGCTGGCCTGCATGTCGTCCGTGAGATTTGCGACGGCCCGATCGAGATGGGGCAGAAGGTCGCGCAGGCCGACGAAGTTGTTGTAGTGCGTGTCCCAAAGCGCCTGGTAGCTGACGTTGGCTTGCACGATCGGGACGCCGGCCTCGATCAACCGCCGCGCCATCAGCATCGACTGGCCGAACATGTGCCGGCCGTAGCGGTCGCGCACCACTTGTGGTTCTGCTTCGACATCGAGCGCCTGCGACAAGCGTCCGCTGGTGAGCACGCGGAACGCCTCACCGCGACGATTTTCGTAGGACCCGGCCTCCTGAGCCGCCGCAAGCGCCGACTGTTGACGCTCCAGGTCGGCCAGCAACGCACGCTGCGACGTCAGCCGTTCGATCGTCACGCCCGCGGGCATCCGCAGGCTGGCGTCGACCCGGTACTTGGGATCGGCCGGGTTGTCTCGCACCTGGTAGGGGTCGCAGACGGGGCCAAGCAGACCGCCGCTCTGCCCCGGATAAAGACCGGTGCCCGGGTCGACCACTTCGCCGGGAAGCATGACGCTGGCGGGCAGACCGTCCGTACCGCCGCGCACGTACTCGACGCCGGCGCACCAGCACGGCCAGTCGCGCCGCGAGGCGGCCAGCCCTGCGCCCGCGGGCAGCTCGTCGATTCCTCCCAAGAGGCCGTGTACCGCCGTGCGGTGATCGCCGAAGCTGGGGTTGCAGGTCATCGAGCGGATAAGCGACCAGCGGTCCATGCGCCGCGCGAAGAGAGGGAGATGTTCGCAGATCGGCACCCCGCTGACGGCCGTGTCGATTGCCCCAAACTCGCCACGCACTTCGGCGGGAGCTTCGGGCTTTAAATCGAAAGTATCGACGTGGCTCGGTCCGCCGAACAAAAACAGGAAGAGGACCGATTTGGCTCGCGGGGTGGCCGGCGCGTGATCGGCCGACGATTCGGCGGCGAGGCCCATTTGGGCCAGCCCCGCGCCTAACGCCGTCGAATAGCCGATTTCCAGCAGGCCGCGGCGCGTGAGTTTGCCGGCTTTCGACGACATAGTCATCTTGCCCATTGGGGTTCGGGGCGGCTGGAAGCGTATCGTTTGCAACCTACGTCGCCAACATGCTAACGCGCCGCTGGGGCTCCACAAAGGCTGGCGAGGCGTGCCGTCATGACACACCGGTCGAAAACCGACCTTGCGCGAGGCAGAGGCACACTGGGCGTGCCTGCCAGCAGTTTATTCGGTCGATTTCTCTTCTTCGGCCGCTTCCTGCTGCTTAAGGTTCCAGAATTGCTTCAGGTCGCCGAAGGTTCGCAAGGGAGCTTTCCCTTCGATCATGTCCTTGCTCAGCGGCACTTGCGGAGCGGGCTTGGCCTTGGGCTTGGAGGGCGGCTTGTCAGGAATTTTCTTGGGCGGGTGCCGCCCCGGCCGACCGTGCGGTCGCTGATGGACGGGCGGTTTGCGGGAGGGTACCCCGGTCGGAGCGCCGGCCGGTGCGGGAGGCCGAACGGGTTTCCTGACCGTGTCGTGGCGGCGTGGTTCGTTCTGCCGACGAGTGCCGGGCTTGATCATGGTCAACGAGACCCGCCGCCGCTCCTTGTCGACTTCGAGAACCCATACGTGCACGATGTCCCCGACCGCCACCACTTCGTGCGGATCCTGAACGTAGCGGTTGGCCAACTGGCTGATGTGGACCAGCCCGCTGTCCTTCAGCCCGATGTCGATAAAGGCTCCAAAATCGACCACGTTGAGCACGGTGCCAGATAGTTCCATGCCCGGCGTCAGGTCGTCGATCTTGAGTATTCCGCGTTTGAAGATCGGCTGGGGCAGCGACTCGCGCGGGTCGCGGCCGGGCCGCGTGAGTTGCGATACGATGTCGCGCAGGCCGAGCGTGCCAACGTTGAGCTGTGAGGCGAGCTCTTCGAGCGGAACTTGCGCCAGCCGCTCGGCGAGTCGAGCCGAGCTTTCCTTGTCTTGCAGGTCGCCGACTTTGGCGTCCAGCTTGGCGAGAATCTGCTCGGCGACACAATAGCTCTCCGGATGGATCCAGGTGGCGTCGAGCGGATTAGCGGCGTCGGCGATTTTCAGAAAGCCGGCCGCTTGCACGAACGTGGCGTCGCCGAAGCCTTGAATCGACTTCAATTCTTCGCGGGTCTTGAAGGGGCCGTTGGCGATACGGTAGTCGTAGACGCGCCGGGCGGTGAGCTGGTTCAAGCCCGACACGTATCGCAAGAGAGCCGGACTGGCCGTATTCAGGTCGACCCCGACAAAGTTCACGCACGACGCCACGACGCTGTCGAGCGAATCTCGCAGGTGCTTGGCCTTGATGTCGTGTTGATACATTCCCACGCCGATGTTGGCGGGGTCGATCTTCACCAACTCGCTGAGCGGATCTTGCAGGCGGCGGCCGATCGACGCCGCGCCGCGTGCCGTGGCGTCGTATTTGGGGAGTTCCTCGCGGCCGACTCGGCTCGTGGAATAGACGCTGGCTCCCGCTTCGTTCACCACGACGTAGGCCACGTTCGCGTCGGCCAGCTCTCCGGCAATCAGGTCGCTCACCCATTGTTCGGCGGCGCGGCAACCCGTGCCGTTGCCGATGGCGACCACCTTGAGCTGATGCTGCCGCACCATTTCGACGGCCTTCCGCTTCCCCTCGGCGCGACGTTCTTCCGATCCGACGATGTGGGCTACCCCGTGGTCGAGCAAGTTGCCGAACTCGTCGATGGCGACAATTTTGCACCCGCTCTTGAAACCGGGATCGATCGCCAGCACGCGGGCGTCGCGTACCGGCGGCTGCAGCAGGAGATTTCGCAGGTTTCTGGCAAAGACTTCCACCGCGTGCAGTTCGGCGCGGTCGGTCAGCTCGCGGCGCACTTCGCGTTCTAGGCTCGGCAGGATAAGCCGTGTGAGCGCGTCGCGTGCGCAACCGCGCAGGAAGTCGGCGTGGGGATGATCGACGGGAACCAGCAGTTCGTCGACGAGCTTGTGCATGGCGTCGACGTCGGCATCGATCCGCACCCGCAGCACTTTCGCTCGTTCGCCGCGATTGATGGCCAACACCCGGTGCGGCGGTGCCTTGTTGATCGCCTCGCTGTACTGAAAGTAGTCGCGGAACGCCTTGTCGTCGTCTTTTTGGGTGCGCGCCGCTTTGGCGGCTTTCTTGGCGGCCTTCCCTTTCTTTTTGGCTGGCAGCGCCGTGGCAACGGGTCGAGCCTCGGCGACCGCCAGTTGTCCGGCCTGCTCGGTTGCCGTATTGCCGGGCGTGGGAAGGTCGGCGGACGCCTGGCTGGGCGGCGTATCGCCGGGAGAACGATCGCCCGGAGAACTATGGCTCGCTGCGGCTCCATTCGATGGCCCGTCATGCGCCGCGATTTCGCCAGATGGCGTAATTCCCGACGGCATCTCGCAGGGTATTTCGCTTGCCGGTACGGCGCCCGATGACATCTCGCCCGATGACATCTCGCCCGATGACGTCTCGCCCGATGACATCTCGCCCGATGACATCTCGCTCGGCGGGGCGCGAGTCGGTTCGGCTTGCGGCGTAGCAACGATCTCCTCTTCGGCCGCCGGCACGTCGGGGAACAAGGGCAATTGCGTCTCGCGCGGCTCGCAACCGGCTTGGGGCGCTGGTTCCGAAGTGGCCGCCTCCGAGGAAGGCGAGTCGGCAACCGTGGTCGTCCCCTTTTTTTCAGCCGCCTCCTTCTCCTTCGGTTCCGGTTCCAGGCGGGTCGAGACCAGCTTCCCGGTCCGCTCGAAAATCGCCCGCAGTTTGCCGCGCAGGTCGGCTCGTTCGCTGAACCACTCGGCCAGAATGTGGCCGGCTCCCAGCAGGGCGTCGGCGGCCGTTGCCACCTTGCGGTCGACGCTGATGAAATCGGCCGCCCGCGCGTCGAGGTCGGCGCAGGCGGGGCTCGCTTTCAGGATTTCGTCCGCCAGCGGCTCCAGTCCGCGGTCGCGGGCGATCGTGGCGAGGGTCTGCTTCCTCGGCTTGTAGGGCAGATAGAGGTCTTCCAGCCGCCGCGGCGTGTCGGCCGCGGCGATTTCCGCCGCCAGCTCCGCCGTGAGCTTGCCCTGCGAATCGATCGAACGCAGGATCGTCTGCTTGCGCTCCGCCAGCAGACGCAGCTTGAGCACGCGCGACTGCACCTCGCGGATCTGCTCTTCGTCCATCCCGCCCGTCTGGTCCTTTCGATACCGCGTGATGAAAGGGACGGTGTTGCCGGCATCGAGCAAATCGACGACCGTTTGCACCCGTGCGGCAGCCAGACCAAGAGTTTGGGACACCTGCCCCAGGTCGATCGCAGTCGTACTCGCCATAAAGGCCGTGAGAAAAGGTGAGCGGAGCTCCGCCGCAGAACCAGCGCCGAGAATTTGCAGTTTTGGCAATCTAGTGAAGTCGGCTATAGGCTGTCAAGTTGGTGATTGGTCACGATTTGCATCGATCGAGTTTGCGGTCCGAATGGTGAACGTGATTCACTCGCCGCCGCATGCTAGGTTGATAGCTGGAGAACACGCATGGCTTCGATACAGAACGACGTCGGCTCGCCCGAACTTGCGATCGGCAAAGGGATTCTCGGCGGCTATGTCCGCGCTTGCCGCCTGGGACAAGTCGGCAGTCGAGAGTTCGCTGTGTGGCTGAGCTCAAATCGGCTTCGCTTGCCCGATGTTTTTTCATTGCCAACGAACGGCTGAGAAAGGAACTGCCGGGGGAAAGCGAAGCGTAGCCCGCCCTCGAATTCGATGGGCCTTGCTGTCCCTCACTCGGCCAGTTCCGGCCGATTGCGAAACTGGTCGAGCGATTCGGGATTTGCCATCGCCTCGATGTTTCGCACGGCTAGGCCCCCGACGACGTCGCGCACGGCGAGCTCGACGACTTTACCGCTGCGCGTGCGGGGAATGTCGGCCACCTGCACGATCTTGGCCGGCACGTGCCGCGGCGTGGCATTCGTGCGAATCTGATGCTTGATTCGCTCCCTCAGCTTGTCGTCCAGGAGAAGTCCGTCGCGGAGCCTCACGAACAGCACGACCCGCACGTCGCCTTGCCAGGGCTGACTGATCACGACGCTTTCCATCACCTCGGGCAACTGTTCGACCTGTCGATAGATTTCGGCCGTGCCGATGCGAACGCCCCCCGGATTGAGCACGGCGTCGCTACGGCCGTAGATCACCAGGCCGCCGTGCTCGCTGATTTCGGCCCAATCGCCGTGGCACCAGACGCCCGGGAACCGGTTGAAATAGGCCTGCTGATACCTGGATCCGTCGGGATCGTTCCAGAAGCCAAGCGGCATGGACGGAAAAGGGGATGCACAAACAAGCTCCCCTTTGTGCCCAACGGTCGCCTGGCCATCGCCATCGTAGACGAGCACGTTCATGCCCAGCACTCGGCACTGGAGTTCGCCGCGGTAGACGGGCAGCGTGGCATTGCCCGCGGCGAAACAGCCGCATAGGTCGGTGCCGCCAGAGATGCTCGACAACCGCACGTCGGACTTGATGCTCGAGTAAACGTAGTCGAAGTTCTCGCCGTTAAGCGGAGAACCCGTAGAAAGGATAACCCTGAGGCTTGTCAGATCGTGCGTCTCACGAGGCACGAGACCCGCTTTTTGCACGGCCGTGAGAAATCGGGGGCTCGTGCCGAAGATCGTGATCCGCTCGCGGTCGATCAGGTCGAACAGCACCTGCGGCGTCGGTTCAAGCGGCGAGCCGTCGTAGAGCACGATCGTCGCGCCGACCGCCAGGCCGCTCGCCAGCCAGTTCCACATCATCCAGCCGCAGGTGGTGAAATAAAATATCCGGTCGGTCGGCTTCAGATCGGTATGCAGCACGTGCTCCTTGAGATGCTGCAATAAGATGCCGCCGGCCGAGTGCACGATGCACTTAGGCGGCCCGGTCGTGCCCGACGAATAGAGGATGTAAAGCGGATGGTCGAAAGGAAACCGCTCGAACGCCGACGGCTCATCGGCAGCGTCCTGCAACACTTGCCGCCAGGCGACGGCGCCTGGCAAACCGTCGAGCGCGGGCTCTTCCAGGTAGGGCACCACAACCACGTGCGCGATCGAGCCGATCTGGCGGCAGACTTCGCGGACCCGGTCGAGGCAGTCGAACCGCTTGCCGGCATAGACGTAAGCGTCGGCGGTGACGAGTATTTTGGGTTCGATCTGCCCGAAGCGATCGACGACGCCCGCCACGCCAAAGTCGGGCGACGTGCTCGACCAGACGGCACCCAGGCTGGCGGCGGCCAGCATGGCCACCACCGTTTCGGGCAAATTCGGCAGGTAGCCGGCCACGCGGTCCCCGGCCCGCACGCCGAGGCGCCGAAAGCTGGCCGCGCACCGGGCAACCTGTCGAGCGAGCTCGGCAAAAGAGATCGTCCGCCGGTGTCCCTGTTCGCTGGAGAAGACGATAGCCGGACGGTCATCGCGGTAACGGAGGAGGTTCTCGGCGAAGTTCAGCCGCGCGCCAGGAAACCACCGAGCGCCGGGTATTCGGTCGAATGACTCGACGGCCGTCCTTTGCTCCCAGCCGCCGATCACCCGGCAATAGTCCCAAACCGAGCGCCAGAACGGGTCGGGGCGAGTGATGGACCATTCGTGCAGGGCGGCGTAGTCTGGCAGCTCAACCTGCCACCGCCGGGAAGCGTAGCCGCGGAAATCCGTCAGATTCGCGTCGCGAATCTGTTCGGCCGTAGGACGCCAGAGGCGATCGGCCGCGGCGACGGCCGCAGGGCGAGGTTGGGAATCCGTCATGGACGCTTCAACTCGTGCGCCAGGTGGGTGGATAGGCGCATCGTAAAGCCGCGCGTGTCCATTGACCAGAGTTGGGCCAGGTTTTGTGGTGTTTGCCGCGAAGGTCATTCTCCCGCAAAGGCTACGCGCGACCGAATCGGTGGGACTCGCGTTGCTCGTGCCACCCTCTACCCTGGCCGCTTATACTGTCTCGATGCGCATCGCCTGCTTCGGGGGGATCTACAGCAACTATCTGGCGCTCGACGCGGCCATCAACCTGGCGCGTGGCAAGGGCGTCGACGCCATGTTCTGCCTGGGCGACCTGGGCGCATTCGGCCCGCACCCCGACCGTGTCTTTCCCCTGCTCCGCGAGCACCACGTTTTCTGTCTGCAGGGCAACTACGATGATTCGGTGGGGCACAGCCTGGCTGACTGCCAGTGCGGCTACACCGACCCGCGAGACAACCACTTTGCGCAGATCAGCTACGACTACACGCTGGCGAACACGTCAGCCGAAAATCGCCGCTGGCTCTGCGCCCTCCCGCCCCAACATCGCCTCGACCTGGACGGGCTGAGCATGCTCTTGTGTCACGGCAGCCCCCGAAAGGTGAACGAGTTCCTCTGGGAGTCGACAACGCCCACCCACTTTCTGGAGAAGCTGGCCGACGAGAACCGGGCCGACGTCGTGCTCGCCACGCACACGGGCATTCGCTGGCAGCGGTCGCTGAGCGGCGGCCGGCGATTCGTGAACGTGGGCGTACTGGGCCGGCCCGAAAACGACGGCCGAACGAACGTCTGGTTTGCGCTTTTGACCCATGACGCACGACGGGAATTAGCCGTCGAGTATGTCCCCGTGGAATACGACCATTTGCGGCTTGTCGCGGAAATGCGCGACGAGGGCCTGCCCGAAGAGTTTCAGCAGACGATCGCCACGGGCTGGTGGACGACCTGCTTGGAGATTCTGCCCGTCAAGGAGCGCCGCCGCGGGCGGTATTGAGAGGAGGGGCGTGGCGCGTCATTCGTGCCGTAGGGCCTCGGTGGGCAAAAGCCCCGCGGCCCGCCAGGCCGGGTAGAGTCCCCCAAACAGTCCTACCAGCACCGCGATCGCCACGCCTTGCAACACGATGCCCGGCTCGACGTCGCCGCTCACGACGCGAGCGTAGAGCGGCAACTGACTCAACACGCGCGTGCCGACGAGCGCCACGATCGTCCCCGCCAGCGCGCCGACCAAGGCCAAGACGAGCGATTCGCTCATGATCATCTGCACGATCCGCGAGCGACGCCAGCCGATGGCACGCATCAGGCCGATCTCGTGGACCCGCTCGAAAACCGACATGACCATCGTGTTGAGCGTGCCGATCGCCCCCACCACGAGAGCCACGGCGCTGGTGAGCCAGGCCGACGAGCGGGCCAACCGCAACTCGATCGCCGTGTCGGCGTAGTCGCGGCCCGACATGGCGTCGATCCCCGGAGCGAGCTTCCGGATCCGGTCGCGAAGTGCCTCGACCGCCGCCTTGTCCTTGTCGTCGGCGGTCACCATGAAAAAGGTGATGTCCCCCTCACGGTCCATCAGCTTTTGCAACTCGTCCAGCGCCATGACCATCGAGCCGTTCTCGAAGACGTTGTGGCTTTGGTAGATGCCGACCACCTTGAAGCTTTGCCCTTCGATGACGTCGATCTCGTCACCCACGTGTTTGTCCAGGTTCTTGGCCAGCACGCTTCCCAGCATGATGACGCGGCCGTCGCCAGCTTCGATCCGGCTCCCCTCAACCACCTGCATCTGGTCGAAAACGGCGCTGTCGGCCGGCCAGCCGTTGACGGTCACGCCAAACAAGTCGAACTTCTCGAAGGAGACGACGTCCATCAGGCCCGGCACGACACGTTCGACGTTCGGCAGCCCGGCAATCTTGTCTCCCAGCCCCATATCGAGCGAACTGGTCAGCCGCTGGGCCACCCCAGCGCGAAACACAATCAGGTCGGTGCCGTGTTGTTCATAAACCTTGAGCAACTCGGTTTCAAATCCGCGCGAGATGCCGACGAGCATCACCACGGCGGCGACCGCCACGGCTACGCCCGACGCCGTGAGACCGGACCGCACCGGCCGGCGTCGCAAGCTTTTGCAGATGAAGCTGAAGAAATGCATGCGCCAGGGGGGCGAAAGGGCGTGGCGACCAGGACCGACGACGAGGATGGCGGGCCGCCCCGTCCTTCATCTTTCAGGCCTCGCCCGATTATAGTGAGGCCATGCAGTTGGCCGAAGACGAAGTCCATCTCTGGCGGATTGCCACCGATCGGCCGCGCGACTTGCCCAGCTTGCGCGAACTGCTGGCACCCGACGAACGGGCCAAGGCCGATCGGTTCCGCTTCGAGGGCGACCGGCGGCGGTCTATCGTGCGGCGCGCGGCTCTGCGGGAGATTCTGGCCCGCTATGCCGACGCTCTGCCCGCGGAGCTGGCGTTTTGCTACGGCCCGCAAGGCAAGCCCGCGTTTGCCCCGCCGTTCCGTGACTTCGGCATCGAATTCAACCTGTCGTTTTCCGGCGAAACGGCCCTGTGCGCCGTGGGCCGGCGGTCGCTGGGGGTCGACGTAGAGCGCTATCGCGTGATCGAGGACGCCGGGCTGGTGGCCAAGCACTTCTTCACGCCGACTGAGATCTCGGTGCAAAGCGAGGCAGAGGACGCCAACCGGGTTTTTCTGCGGCACTGGACCCGCAAGGAAGCGTTGATCAAAGCGACCGGAAGCGGGCTGAGCGTCCCCCTAAACTCGTTCGACGTATCGTGGCTCCCCGACGGCACTGGGCACCCGGTGGGCCTGGCCGACGCCGAAGGCCGGCTGACAACCTGGTATGTCCACGATCTTTCCCCGTTCCCGGAGGAACTAGCCGCGTTGGCCACTGCCTTTCCCGAGGCAAAGATTCGCTGGTGCGACGGACACGCGTTATATTCGAGCTAAAAGCGAGCTTTAATAGAGAGGGGGATAAACCGCTTCGTTTCATGGTCAACGCACCGGAGCTGCCCGCGTGGAATGGCTCATTTTCTTTCTCGTCGCGGGTGCAGTCACGCTCGTCGGGCACGGCATCTGGGTCCTCCTGGCCGCGATCTGCCGGCTGCTGTTCGGCCTTTCCGAACGCCCGGCAGCATCGGTGCGCTGCCGGCATTGCGGCCGCGCCGGCCGTCTTGACGATGGAACCTGCCGGTGGTGCGGCCAATCGCTCTGGTCCGTTCCCGCAGACGAACAAGCCGATCTGTCGGCCGTAACCCGGCAGTTACAGCGCTGGCAATCGCGAGGCGCGCTGAAGCCGGGAACTGTCGGCCGATTGTTGAGTCGCGTCGACGCTTATCGCAGGTCGCTCACCGCACCGACGAATGCGCCAAAAGTCGTCGAGGCGGTCGAACCGCTCCTGGCCGAAATCATCGAGCCGGCGCAGCCCGCCGTGAGGGCGCCTTCCTCGCCATCGGTGCCTTTGCCGCCTACCTCTACACTTCCGAGAAGAACGGCACCTGCGCTGGCGCCGCAGATGCCCGGCAGCCCGTTGCCGGGTGCGCTTGCGCCCGTGGCCCCGGCCCCAGCGACCGCCTCGCCGTTACACGCTGCCGCGCAACCCGCCGCTGCTATCGTAGCTCAACCGCGGCGCTCGCTCAGCGAAATCATGTCGACCTTCATGGAGGAGCGCAACATCCGCTGGGGTGAATTGGTCGGGGGGCTGTTGATCGTCGGGTCTTCGGTGGCCCTGGTGATCAGCATCTGGGAACAACTCAAGACCATCCCCTATTTTCAGTTCTTCATCTTCGTCGCCGTCTCGGCGGCCCTGTTTGGCATCGGCCTCTACACCGAGCACCGCTGGAAGCTCACGTCGACCAGCCACGGCGTGCTGATCATCGCCAACCTGCTCGTGCCGCTCAACTTTGTGGCCATGGTCGCCACCCGGCGGGCCGGATTCGATCCGCGAGCGCTCGTCACCGAGTTGGCCGCGCTGGCCGTGTTCGTGGCGCTCGTATATCGTTCGGGGCGTGTGCTTGTCGACCGGTGGGCCTGGCGGCTCACCGGAGCCGTCGTCGCCAGCTCGGGCATGCTCTTGCTTTTGATCGGGCGACCCTCGCTCGCCTGGTCCTTGGGCGTCGCTGCGATGGCGACGGCGCTCGAGGCGACGTGCGTCGGCTCGGTCTGGCTCAGCCTGCGGCGAGAGGAACGGCTATCCGCCGACTTCGTGACGCGGCTTTTTATCCTGACCGGCATCACCAGCTTCGCGCTGGCGGTGGCGCTCGGCATGGCCGCGGTGTGGTGTGTTGATCGCTCGGCGGCGGTCCACGCTCTGGCTCCGTTGCTCACGCTGGCCGCCACGCCCGTCGTGCTCTGCGGCCTGGCCGTGATGAAAGGGCTTTCGACGACAAACGAGCAGCCCGGTTTGCGAACGGCCGGCACGGCCGTGGCTTTGGCGAGTGTTACGGTCATGCTCGCCGGACTGGGCTTGGCCTGGCCTATGCCGTTGGGTCTGGTGGCGGCCAGTGTCTTCAATTTCGCCGCGCTGGCGACGATCGGCCTGCAATACCGCATGCGGCCGTTCCACCTGGTAGCGGCCGGGTGCCTGGCCGTCGGTTACGTCGTGGGTTGCCATGTCGCGGCCGGGAATATCGCGATCGGTCAGCACACGGGCAGCGGCCTGACGCTCCTCCGGCTGTTCGTCGACGGCGAGACGGGCCTGTGGCTCGTCGGATTCGTGGCACTCACGGGCGTGGTCGCCGAGGGCTTGACTCGCTGGAAGCGTGGGACCGAGGGCATCTACTATCTGGCAGCCGGCGCGGTTGCCGCCGGGATAAGCTTAACTCTTGTGACTTGGCCGGTCATCATTAGCGGCGGCGAGGAAGCTGCCCGAGCAGCGGTCGCCTATGCCGTCCTCGGTTTGGGAGGGCTTGCCGCTAACTTACGTCTGCGGCGTATTGCGATCAGCCATGCCGCCGGGGCTCTCATCTATGGGGCTGCCCTGTTTGCCACGACCGCATGGCTGGTCGATCAACCGTGGGTGGATCACGATTGGAAGCAGCTTTTCACCCGGCACGGCCTGCAGTGCTATGCGGCCGCCTGGGGCGCGCTGTCGCTCGTGTGGGTGCTCGCGCGCGTCGGCCTTCGAAGCCGATCGCCGACCGGCGAGTTTGGCCCACCCCTCGACCGCTTGTTTCTGCGGTTCACGATCGTCGGCTCACTGGTGCTGGCGATATGGCAAGCCACCCCCGGCGTGATCGCCGAAATTGCCGGTGGGGCGGCCGCGCCCGGCGCCCCGGACACGACGGAGGGGTGGATTCTGCTCGCTGTGGCGACCTGCGCCCTGGCCGCCGCGCTCTGGGACGAATGGCACGACAGCGACGTGGCGGTCGGAGTTCTTCTCTCGCTGAATGCGGCCGTGCTGGCGGCCATCCCCGCGTCGGCCTTTTGGGCGACGGCTTCGGCCCTGCGCTGGAACCTGGCGGGTGTTTTTGTGGGGAGCGCGGCGGTGCTTGGGGTCCGCCAGCGGCTCGGGAGCATTTTCCGGCGGCTGGGCTGCCGCATCCATACCGAGGCCAAGGCACCATCCGTCGCCCGTGCCTTTTGGTTGATCGGCGCGGCCCTTCCGGTCGTCGCCTGCTCGGCCACGGTTGCCCTCATGCAGATCGGAGGTCATCCGGCCGCGGGTCCGCTCGCGGGCTCTTGGTTCGCCCGGATCGGAACGGAAATATCGCAGTTGCTGCCGCTGGCGTGCGTCACGCTCGGCCTGACGGCATACGCGGTCCGAGAACTGTCGCCCGGCTACGCCTTCGGGGCCGGGTTGGTCGCCAACCTCACCGTCGTGGGCGGCCATGCCCTGATGGTGCCGCGTTTCGGAGCGCTCGAGGCGGTTCGCTTGGCGCAACTGGCGACGATCGTTTCCGCTGCGTGGGCAATCGGCTGGTTGGCCTGCCGGGGGCGTCTGCTGAGGCAGGCCGCCCGTGAACCATCGCCCCGTGCGGGCCTGCTGCTGCGCCTGCAGACGGCCCAGAGCGCCCTGGGCAACTTGTGGCTGGTGGCTACGGCGTCGGCTGCGCTGTTCATCATCGGGTCGCCGCAGCTTCCTGGTCCGGTCAACAACTGGGTGGCGGCCGTAGGGTCGCCCTGGGGGTGGCTGGCCTTGGTGATCGGCTGCGCGGCCGGTATCAATCGCGCCCGGCATTTCGGCGAGCGGTTCAGGCCCGACCTCGTGGGCTTGCTCGGCATGGCAGCCCTGAGCCTGATGGCCTCGAGCGTGGAGTACTTCGCGCCTCACACTCCTTGGCCCTACCGCGCCCTGATGCTCGGCTGGGCCATGTATGCGTTCTCGGTCGTGGCGGCAACGTGGTGGGCCGCCGGGGCCTACGCGCCGGCGGGCTCTGACGGACCGCCAGCCATGCTGGTGCGAGCGGTCGCCCTCTGGGTACGCATCGCCGGTCTCTTGGCAGTGGCCATGGGTCTCAAGACGGTCCTGGTCGAAGGGATCAGCGATTCGCAGACCCTATGGGCGGCCAGCGCGATCGGCATCGCCAGCGCGGCTTGCGCAGCGATGGCGGTTTGGCTACGGCGCGAGGGATGGGCCTTCGTGGCCGGCCTGGGCGTCAACCTGGCGGCTTCGCTCGCCGTTTCGCATCTCGCCCTGCGGCCGCCCCACGACGGCGGCGCGTGGATTCTTCTCTGGCAGGCCAACGTCATGGCGGGAGCGATCGTGGCGCTGCTTTGGCTGGCTGCCCGCCGACGCATATACGCCGGGGGGCGATTGTCACCGCTGGCGAGCCCGCTGCTCACGCTGCAGGTGGGCCTCGCCGCCGTGGCCGCGCTCGGCCTGATTGCGATTCCTCTCGGTTTCCTGCTCGGTTTGCCCGGCACATCTCTGTCGCCCCGATTTGTCGCTTCGGCAGGCTGGTTCGCCTGGATACTTCCCGGCGCCGCGACAGGAATTTACTTCTATCATGTGGCCCGGCACGCCGTGGCCAACGTGCTGGCCGTGTTCATGCTCGGCGCGGGAGTGCTGCTCGCGGCGGTGCGTTTGCCCGTGGATGCCGCTGCCGCGTATCAGACGCTCGTCACGGTTTGGCTGGCAGCCGGCTTTCTGCTGCTGGCGGGCGGATGGCTGGCCGATCGACGGTCCATCGGTGGTGACTGGCTGAGGTCGCTGCTTCCCAAGCACGGCCTGGAACCATGGATTGCCATCGTGCCTTTGCTCGTCGCGGCCATCGCGGTGCGGGGAACCTTGTACGACGCCCAATGGGGGCGTCACCTGGGCTTGATTCTTTTTGCCGCCGCTATTTTGGCGGACGTGCTCGCGATCTGGCTCCGTAAGCCGCACCACCTCTACGCCGGCGCCCTGGTGACGAACCTGGCCGCGTCGCTTGTTTGGTACGCCCGTCCAGAGCCACTTTGGGCCGACCTTCTCCTCACGAATGCGCTGGCCGCTGCCGCCACCTCCGTCTTCTGGTCTCTGTGGGCGATGATCGCCGGTCCGATCGCATCGCCAGACGAGCGCGAACCCCTGCCGCCGCTGGAGGACGTGGCGGCCGTTGTGGCCCTGAGCCTGGTTTCATTCGTCGCGGCCTGGTCTTGGCTGGCCACCGTGGTTGTAGAGGCACCGGCAATGAGCCCCAGGTTGACCTGGCTGGCCTGGTCGGCGACGGCCGTATCCAGCCTGGTTTTGGTTTTGGGTCGGCGCTCGAGGCTCGGAACGTGCGGGCTCTACGCGAGCGGCTTAACGGTGATCGTTCTGACCCTCATCGAGCGCGGATGGCAAGGCGACCAACTGGTCTGGGCGAGCACGCTAGGGCTGGCCGGGCACGTTTGCATAGCGGCCGTCGTGGCGGCCATGTCTCGCCCGATCGGCGAACGACTACGGCTTCCGAGTACAAGGGGGGAATGGTTCTCGTCCGTGCAGGCCACGCTGACCATGACGGCGGCCGGTTTAGGAATCTGGGCCGGTCTGTACTTCGAACTGCCTCGCGACCGGATTGCCTCGCCCATCACCTCGGGCGTTCTGCTGGCTGCCTCGGCGGCCATGCTGCGCCGCGTCGACGGATTCTGGTCGAACCTCTGGCGTGTGACCGCCCTGTTGTTTCTCGCGCTGATGCCGGCCGAACTCGGTTGGACGTTCGTAACGGGAGACGATCCTCGGCTGATCTGGATCCACCGGGAAACCATTCTCCTCGTGTCGTTTGCGGCTGCGGTCGGCGGTTGCGAGCTTCTTGCTAGCCGCTGGATTGTCAGAAACTCCCGCTGGCTGGGTTCGATCGTCCGCTTTTTGCCGTTGGCCATCGGCCTCGTTGTCGTCCTCACGGGCGTGGTGTTGGTGCAGGAGATCGACTATGGTCGCACCATCGAACTGGCAGCGGACGGCATGCGCCCCGGCGTGCCGATGTGGCCCGCAGCCAAGGGGTCGATGGTCGTCGTCCTGGTCGAACTGATCGCCTTGGCCCTGCGATACGCAATGATGGACCAGCGCGATCCGCTACGGCTCTCGCCACGAGGCCGCGCGGCCTACGTCTACGCGGCAGAAGTGCTCGCCCTGCTAATCTGTCTGCACGTTCGCGTGACGATGCCCCAGCTAATTCCGTTTGGAATCGTGGAGAACTGGTGGACGCTGGTGGTCATGATCGTGGCCTTCTGCGGCGCCGGACTGAGCGAGTTTTTCAGCCGGCGTCGACTGGACGTGCTGTCCGAGCCGCTACGCCGAACGGCGCTCGCGGCGCCCCTGCTGCCGGTCCTGGCACTCGGCCTGTATCTGGTTTGGCGGCCTACCGATGTGGCCGCCTGGGTGTTCCGGGCCCGGCTGGTCGACGACGAAGCCGTATTCTTCCTGATCGCCGTGTTTTACGGCTTGCAGGGGTGGATGCGTCGGTCACTCGCGTTCTGGGCTTTTTCGGGACTGGCGGCCAACGCAGGCTTCTGGCTTTTATGGCACCGGCTGCACCTGGACTTCCTGGTACACCCGCAACTGTGGCTGATTCCGCCCGCGCTGGCGGTGCTCGTGGCCGCACATCTGAACCGCGACCGGCTTTCGCGACAGCAGACCGACGCGGTGCGCCACCTGGCCCTGTCGATGATCTACGTTTCCAGCACGGCCGATGTCTTCATTTCGCATGTCGGCCGTCAAATCAGCCTGCCGCTGGTGCTAGTGTTGATGGGGCTGTCGGTAACCGGCATTCTGGCCGGCATGCTGTTGCGGGTGCGGTCGTTCGTCTACTTGGGTTTCACCTTCCTGCTCGTGGACGTGAGCATCATGATCTATCATGCCGCCTGGGATCTGGGCCACACATGGGTCTTCTGGGCGACCGGCATTGTAGTGGGCGCCGCCATCATCGGGTTGTTTGCGGTGTTTGAGAAACGCCGCAACGAAGCCGCAAAACAGGTCGGAAGCGGAAGGTGATGGCCGAGCATCGAGCAGCGCCGTGCGTCGACATCTGCTGCCGACGTTCTCACGCTTCCGTTTGGCCCAGACGGCGGCGCAGCTCGGCGAGCTCTTCCTGAAGACGCCGGTTCTCGGCCGTGGCGGCGTCGAGTTCGGCCTCGGCCCGGTCGCGATCGGATTCTGCCCTATCCCGCTCGGACTCCGCACGCACCCGCTCAGACTCTGCACGCACCCGCTCGGCGTCTGCACGCTGCCGCTGGAATTCCACCTGAGTCAGCAGCTCCTGTGCGGTTGGAAGCCAAGCGCCGGTCGTCGGATTGTAAAGCCGCAACTCTTCGCCGTGGCCTTCGAGATGCAAACCGGTCACCTGGCTCGGCAGTCGTCCTTCGAGGGGTGCAATCGAAACGTATTTCCCCTCATCGAGCCGAAAGCCCTGCAAGCGGGGATCAAGGTACTCGGCATAAGGGTCGAACAAGAAGTATTCGCGGATGCCCAGGATGTCGCGATAGATCCGCTTCTTGTCGTCGATGTCTTCCTCACGCGTGCTAGCGCTGGTCAGCTCGATGACGAAATCGGGAGCTTTGCCCTCTTCTTCCCAGGTGAAGTACGCTTTCCGCAGCTTGGTTTTCGGTATGCCCTTCACCACGAACACGTCGGGCGAAAGGTGCTTCAGCCGGTTGCCCCGCTCGTAGTAGAGGAACATGTTGCCCGACACATAAACCAGTGGGTCGTTGGCATAGAACCGTCCCAGAATTTCGCAGAGCGTGAGCAGATTGTCGCGATGAGCAGGTGTTTCTCCCACGGGACGGCCATCCCCAGTCGGATAAAAGAAATCACTGTCGCCGGTGGGTGACCCCGGCAAAGAGGTAACCTGCACGTCATGCCTCTCGTCAGGAGGTGAGGAAGCGTTCCCCATGACCCAAGTGTATTCCCAAACAAAGGGGCCATTCAAGGGAAGACATTTTGCGCTCGGAATCGATGGCGGAGGCCGGCGAAGCCCGCATATCGCTGGCCCAGTTGCAGCGCGACTGGCGACAGCGTGTGACCTCTTCTATCCTGGGAACGTCGGCCAAGAACGCGACTACGATTTGCAGAGACCTCAGAACATGTTGAAAACCGCTGAAAGGGAGGGTCTACCTGACCGTCCTCCGTTCATGGCGGCTCTCGGGCTGTTGCCCCCATACGAACTCGCGGACGTAAAGGAGGCCTACCGCGCCAAGGTGTTTTTGGCCCATCCCGATCGCGGAGGTGATCCAGCGGACTTCATCCGCCTTCAACAGGCCTATGACCAGGCGGTGGAATATGCCACCTTCCGCGGGAGCCGCCGTGAATGGATTGCCGCAAAGGTAGAGCAACACCTCCAACAGGAGGAAGTGGTCGCAGAAGTTCTCCGACGCGGAGGGCGCGTGGAGGTTGAGCGGTTCGCTTGGATGGAGAAATCATGGGGCGACGGGTTTCCTCTCTTGGCAGAGCGTCTGAGGCACATCTTTGTGCGCGACATGGCAGACGGCGACGGGTTCCTGGCCTTCCTGGCGGACCACCGAATTCCGTACCTGCTGGGTCTCGATTTGGCGGGGAGCCGCGTTTCGGCAAAGGGGTTGCATCGTCTCGCCGGCTACGAAGTCATGCGCTGGCTCGACCTGAGCGGCACCGACGTCGATCGCCCGGTCTTGCAACCCCTGTTGTACGTCCTGCCATCGCTCGAATGGCTCAACGTGAGGCAAACGCGCTTGGGCTGGTGGGATCGCCGACAGCTTCGGCGCGCGCGCCCGGGGCTCCGCGTTGTGGCCGAGGTGTCGCCGGCGGTACAACCCGGCAGCGAGACCTTGAATGACGACGCGTGGGCGTAGGCTCACCCCTCGCGGCCACCGGGCTGCTCTGCCGCGAGCGGTTTAGCTCAACCCGTTTTGCTTGACAATCTTCTGCTTGACAATCGGCCTTGCCGACCCTAGGTCTAATCTTAAACATGCTGGCATTTGGTTCGCGGAGTCAGGGGATGCGCGTGATTTGTCTGTTCGTTGCCTGGACGGCCGTGGCGTCGGCCGCCGCGCAGGACCGCATTGAATCCTTCAAGCTTCAGGACAGCCAGGGGGGCTGGCACGCGCTCGACGAAAAGGCCGATGCAAAGGCCGTCGTCGTGATCTTCATCGGCACCGAATGTCCGGTGGCTCAACAGTATGGCGCGCTGCTGGCCCAACTCGCGGCCGAGTACGAGCCGCAAGGGGTCGGCTTTTTGGCGATCGACTCCAACCGTCAGGACTCGCTGACGGAGGTGGGCCACTATGCGCGCAGCCACAAGATCGAGTTCCCCGTGCTTAAGGATCCCGGCGCGGTGGTCGCCGATCGGTTCGGCGCCGAGCGAACGCCCGAAGCGTTCGTGCTCGACCGAGAGCGCGCCGTTCGCTATCGCGGACGAATCGACGACCAATTTGGCGTCGGTTATTCGCGCGGCCAGCCAACTCGCCGCGACCTGGCCGTTGCCCTCGATGAGTTGCTCGCGGGGAGACCGGTGACGGTTGCCAAAACCGAGTCGGTCGGCTGCCGGATCGGCCGCGTCGCCCGGCAACCGCGAGGCGAGACGACCTACACGAAGCACGTCGCGCCGATTCTTCAGAACCGCTGCATCGGCTGCCATCGAGCCGGGCAAGTCGGCCCCTTTGCGCTCACCAGCTACGACGAAGCCGCCGCCTGGGCCGAGACGCTCCGCGAGGCGGTCGATGCCGACCGGATGCCCCCCTGGCACGCCAACCCGGCCTTCGGCCGTTTCGTCAACGATGGTCGGCTGACGGACGACGAAAAGCGGCTGATCGACGTTTGGGTGGAAAACGGCGCGCCCGAGGGCGATCCGGCCGACCTTCCGCCGCCGGCCAAGTTCGACGGCGAGTGGGCGATTCCCCGGCCCGACCTGGTTGTCAGCATGCCCCAGCCGTTCACCGTGCCCGCCAAAGGGACGGTTCCCTACAAGATCTTCAGGACGGATATCTCGTTCGACGAAGATCGTTGGCTGATCGCGGCCGAAGGTCGCCCGGGCAATAAGGCGGTCGTGCATCATATGTTGTTGTTCTATGTTCCGCCGGGCGCGGAGCGGATTTCGCCCGAAATGCCCCTGTTCAACGTCCTGGGCGCCTACGTGCCAGGATTGCCGACCGGCGTGCTGCCGCCGGGAGTCGCCCGGCGAATCCCGGCCGGTTCAAAGCTCGCCTTCCAGCTTCATTACACGCCCAACGGCGGCGAACAGGTCGACCAGTCGAGCGTAGGCTTGCTCTTCACCGACCCCAAGAACGTCAAGAAATCGCTCGAAGTAGGCATGTCGCTCAATTTCTTGTTCCGCATTCCGCCAGGCGACAAGGACTATCGCGTGGAGGCGTCGCACCGCTTCGGCGAAGACACCTTGCTTTTTACGCTGCAACCGCACATGCACCTCCGCGGCAAGTCGTTTCGCTTCGACGCGATCTATCCCGACGGGATCAAAGAGACGCTGCTCGACGTGCCGCGGTACGACTTCAACTGGCAGCTCACCTACGTCCTGGCCGAACCGAAGCTTTTGCCCGAAGGAACTACGCTGCACTGCACGGCCGCCTTCGACAATTCGGCCGACAATCGGTCGAACCCCGATCCCGGGGCGACCGTGATGTGGGGCGACCAGACGTGGCAAGAGATGATGATCGGCGCTTTCGACTTCTTCCCGGCCGATCAGGACCTGACGCTTGGCCGGCCGCAGGTGGCACGCCGGGGAAACGAATTCGAGGTGTCGTTCCGCTACCGCCCAACGGTCGAGGCGCGAGAGGTCTACTTAGCAGGCAGCTTCAACGACTGGCAACCGACCGCTCACAAGCTCGACGGCCCCGACCCGGAGGGATTTTACTCCACGCGGCTGCCGCTCAAAGCCGGGCGGCACGAATATAAGTTCGTCCTTGACGGCAAATTGTGGCGTGCCGATCCAGGCAACCCGGACATCGGGAAGAACCGCAGCAGCGTTTTGAACCTGAAAGAGTGAGACGATGGGTCGGCGGCCGCACGATTGAGCGATGAACGGGTCACCAAACGTGCGGCATCAATTCGGATTGCGGGTCATGTTCGGCTTCACGACCCTGTTCGCGGCCGTGTTCGGCGTTTTTCGATGGCTCGGCTTGGAGCCACGAACGAGCCTCTTCGTGGCCGCCGTTCTGGCGATCTCGCTCGCCGGAGCCATCAGCCTCGTCGTTGCCATGGGCCGGTACGGGACCGACGAGAGCGAGACGCAGCGGCCGGGCAGCAGGCAAGGCCGCGATGACAAAACCGGCGGCAACGAAGACCAGCGGCGTCGCTGACTCGGGTTACGCGGTTACGGCTTCTTTGCCGTTCGGCCTTTTGGGCACAAAATAGCCGCAAAATCCGCGAGTTCCGCGTCAAGCAACCTTGACGCGGCTGGCTCGTTGCGATAGTTTCCCGCCCGCGAAATTTCGGGACCAGGATGGGCCCGACCGCCAGCACGCCCCGCGGCCTTGGATGGATCTTTGTCGGAGGCCTGAACGATGGTCTCGCGCTCGTTTTGTTGGCCGTGTGCCGGGGGTTGGGCGTTTCTTTTTGCCGCGATGTACGGCCGGCTCTTCGCCGAAGAGGCCGAATCGCAGATCCGCGTTGCTCGGCTCATCGAGCGCCTGTCGAGCGGCTCGTATTCGGACCGGGCCGACGCCACCGACAAGCTCGCCGGCGTGGCGGCCGAGGCACGCGAGCAGCTCCAGGCGGCGACGGCCAGCGACGATCCCGAGGTTCGCCTCCGCGCCAGGCGGTTGCTTCGCCAGCTCGGCGAGGAGGGCCTGTGGCAGGCGTCGCTCGTCGATTGCCGCCTGGAAAAAGCGGTGGCTTCCGAGGCCCTGGCCGCCGTCTCGCGGCAGTCGGGCAATCGCCTGTTGATCGGCGACGCCTACGGAGCCTTCCATGAGGGAGACCTTCCCGCGGAGGTCGATCTCAGGGCAGTTCCCTTCTGGCGGGCTGTCGACCAGCTTTGCCGCTTGACGGGAAACCGCGTGCGGCCGCATTTCGACACGCGCAGTCCGGGGTTGGTGGTCGTGGGGGGGAACGCCGGCAAACACCCCGTGGCCTACGCGGGGCCGGTGAAGATGCAGATCAACCGCGCCCGGCGGCTGTTCAGCGAAGAGCTCGACTACGAGCAACACTCCTCGGAGAAGGCCCATTCCTTCCAGTTCGATTTGCAGGCCGTCTGGGAAGATCGCTTTCGGCTGGTCGCTTATCGCCTGCAGCCGGAACTGGTCGAGGCCGTGACTGATACGGGCGTCCGTCTCAGCGGCCAGTCGACGTCGGGCGGCTGGAACATCGCCGGCCCTTCGACCAGGCAGGTGTCCATGAACCTGCGCATGCAGCCTCCCTCGACGACGGCAGCATGCCTTAAAATGCTGCGACTCAAATGGGGACTCATCGCGGTGGGCGACATGGCCCAGCTTGAGATCGACCGCCTCGATTCGACGGAGCCCCATTTCCAGGACGACGTCGAGCTCGTGGTGGAGAAGGTGCAAGAATTCCCCGGCTCACGATGCGAGCTCTCGCTACGGATCGTCTGCGACGCCGTGGTATCGGATCCGGCCGATCTGATCTTCTGCGAAAGCGAAGTCGAGTTGCTCGATTCGCAGGGACGGGCCTATCGTCGACAAGGTCAGACGAACACGATCGCCGGCGACGTTGCGCTGATGAAAATCAGCTACCTGGGAGACGAGGGGCATTCCGCACCCGACAAGCTCCGCTTCCGTTATCCTCGAATCCGATCGCAGCGCGAGCTGGAGATCGTGTTCCGCGACGTGCCGCTGCCGTTGGGACGGCCGGAGTAGGGAGTCGACTTGGGCTATGCGGCGCCCCCAGGCCGCCATGCGCTCCGACCTCCCAGTAAGTCATTTTGCGAGTAAGCTCGCGATTCGCGCGTGCGCGTGTCCAACCTCCGCCGCGGTTTTTCCGCCCTTATTACGAGCCTTGCGATCGGCACCGTGCGCGAGGAGCCATTGCGCGGCTTCTGCCTTGCCCTGACGCGCGAAGTGCATCAGCAGCGTGCTCTGATTCTCGTCTCGCGCATCGACATCGGCGCCGTTTGCCACGAGTAGTTCCATCACGGGAATCGGATCGGCCTTCGATCGCGTCTTCGACAAATGCACGAGCGGCGTCAAACCCTCCTTATCGAGTGCGTTGACTTCCGCGCCGCGATCGAGCAGCAGCGTGATGAGGGGAAGTTTGCCGCCCCGCACGGCGTAGTGCAGGGCCGTGAGTCCATATCGACCGCGGTCATCGAGCCTCGCGCCGTATTCGAGCAATACCGTGACCCGGTGAAGTTCGTTGGTGCTGACGTCGGGCCGGCAGGCGCGGGGCAGCATCCAATCGGGCACCTTCTTTCCGCGGGCAACGAGCAAATCGGCGATGGGCCGTACCTCATCGTCGAGACGGCCAAGCAACTCGACTCGCTGCACGTCGGCACCGTGCTCGATCAGGAGTTCCACCAGGTCCAGTCGGTTCATCACCACGGCGAGCGTAAGCAGCTTGCCGCTGTGCCGCTCGACGTCGGCGCCGCGGTCGAGGAGTAGTTTCACGGCGTCGATGCTGCCCCCGCAAACGGCATGACACAACAGCGAGGCCTCCTGGAAATCGTCGGCCGGATCGAGGGCGGTGGCAAGCTCCGGATTGCGCGCCAGATGGCCGGCCAGCGCCGCGGTATCGCCGAGCCAGGCCGCGGTGAAAATGTCGTCGATGGCGCCGTGCTCGATCAAGGGGGCGACGAGCGCCGGCCGCCACTTGCGGGCGATGGCCAGCGGCGTGACGGAAACGCCGGTTCCCAGGTGTACGTCGTCGCAGGCCATCGTGACGCGCGTCGGATCGCAGCCCGGCGCGTTGCAATCGCTGCCGGCGCTCAAGGCCAGCTCCAGGATTTTCGGCCGGTTGTGGTACGTCGCGACCCAGACCAGCGTGCGGTTTTCGGTGCCGCGCCGACGGCCCAGCGTCGGGTCGTGTCTCAGGGCGTCGCGGATTTCTCCCGTGCGTCCTTTGGCGGTGGCGGCGAGCAGCGCCTCGAACTCAACCTGCTCCGGTTCTTGGACGGCATCGCAACTCTTGCAAAGTGTTCGGACATCCACTTCGGGACTATGAATCATCGCCTTCGCGATCCGCGCCAGCGGCGGCATGACCTGCGTGGGATCGAGGCCCCGCGCGACAAGCGCCTCGCGCATCAATCGCAGCCAGGCTGCCGCCGCTTTGGGGCTGATGTAGCGATGCTGGTGACGCCGCACAAGGCCGCCCGCCAGATCGTCGGAATATTGGCGGCTGCCGCCGAACCACTGCACAAAGAAGCTCGCCGCGTTTTGGCTGTTCAAGTGGGGGAACACCTCGCGCAGCAGTTTGTCTCGCTCGATGCGGCGATAAAGGTCTTCGATGAGGGCCGTTACTCCCTCGCCGCCCCCTAGCGCCTTCCAGAATTGTCCGGCCGGGTAGGCGACGAGCGATTCTCCCCGGTGCCGCAATTCCTCGTGAGCCGATATTGTGGCTGGGGCTTTCGGCTGATGCGGCTTCCTTGCGCGGGGAAGAGAACCGGGCATGATGGGCCTCTATCGTCGGTTCGCCAGAAACCTCTCGATGACGTTGCGCGTGATCTTTGAGACGGCCTCGTCGACGAGCACGCAACTTGGCCAGGTGATCGAACCGACGGAAAACACCTCGCCGCCGCTCGGCGTATCGTAGTAGATCATGTGGGCTCCCCCATCGTCGCGATTCGTTCCTTTGGCCAGCAAACGGACGTTCTTGGGCGAACTGGCCGTGATCTTGTCGGTCTCGTGGCCCGACGCGCCCCCTTCGCACCTCCGGTGCAGGCTCTTCTGGCCAAAGGCGTCGCCGTCTCGGAGCCCGGTTCCGGAGAACGCCCAATGTTCCGCGTCGAGCACGCGATAGGGGGCGGCCGTCATCGCCCCTGGATCGCTGTAGGCCACGCCCAGCAGGTTGGCTTCCGATTCGTAGCGTAGGTGAAACCGGCTTTCGCTGCCGCGAGCCGCAATTTCGCGCTGGTCGCCGTTGCGGCAGATCATGGTCCGCTCATCCAGGAACTCGACCTCGCAGTTGATGCCGTTGCCCCCCAGGTAAATGAGCTTGCCCCCCTCGTTGAAAACCCAGCGCTTCACGCGGTCGTACATTTTGCGCGACCAGTATTCGGGATGGGTTGAAAGGACGAGCACGGGGTACTGGTCCAGGTCGAACTGGTCGAAGTGCAACTGGGTTTCGCCATAAAAGTCATACGCGAACCCCTGGCGTTCCAGCCAGGCGAGCAGCCGCCACTCGGCCGGGGCGATGTGGCAGGCGGCGCGCCCTTCGATCGGATCGGCGGGCTCTTCCTCAAGCGAGATTGAATTGATCGGTTCCGGACGGTCGAACGAGAGCGGATCGTAATCCTGCGTGTCGTACTGGATGTGGTTGAGGTCGGTGTAGCGCTTCAACTCCTGGCGTGAGTTGACGGTGGGCGTCGGCGGAAACCGGTCGGCGTGGATATAGTTGCTGCGTCCACCGAAGCTGTTGTAGGCGTTCCAGGTGATGTTCGAGGCCAGCACGGCCAGCGGCGCCGCCGGGCGGGCCGGCGCGACGACCCAAGGGAAGGCAAAGTGGGCTCCACGCGCCGTGCTGGCGTGGAAATAATACAGCCCGCTGCGCTGGGGAGCCTCGACGAACTGCCGGTGCACCTTGATGTTGTAGCCCTGTTCGTTCCAACGCACGCCGGTCCGCGTGTAGTCGCCGTCGGGCGTGATCTGCATCGTGGCCCGCGGCCCGTGCTCGTCATACCAGCCCAGGTTGCGCACGAACTCCTTCTCTCCGCCGTAGCGCCACAGAGAAAGCTTATACGGCTCGACCGAATGGACGCGAAACTCGGCCTCCTGGCCCGACTTGAGGCACTTGGGCCACATGTAACCCAACAGGCAGTCGCTGAGCAGCCGGAAATGATAGACCTCGCCCGGCCGAACGGTCATCGCAACGCGCTTCGCCCCGTAGCCCTGCTTGAAAAGCGTCACCTCGTAGTCGCCCGGCGACAGTTCGGCATGCACGGACCCCGTGGCCCGCGAGCGGGCTTCCACGGAGCGGCCGTCGCGAATGAACTCCAAGAGCACATCCGGCAAAGCCACATATCGTTCGTCGCTGACGTACCCAATAAGCATGGAGATCTCCGGTTCGATTCAGGCCTCGTCAGCCGTGGTTGCCGATTCTTCGGCCGGCAACTCGATCAGTCGCGGAATCGCGGCTTGGGCAAGCTTAAAGTACTCTGCGTCGATTTCGATGCCGACGCTTTCGTAACCGACGGCGGCCGCGGCCGCAATCGTCGAGCCGGAGCCCATGAAGGGATCGAGAACGATCCCTTCGCCAAAAGGCAACGCGGCCCGGACGACCTGCCTCAGAAAAGCTTGTGGTTTGAGGGTTGGGTGCGGCGCAAGGCTCTTCTCCCTGCCACGTGCCGGCGAAGAACGGATCAAATCCTTGAACGGCTCGTGGCTGGAGATGCGCCGCAGACCGCCCGTGCGCCATTTCCGCAGATTGTCCTGCACGCGACCTTCGCACGGCTTTCTGAAGAGCCCCCAAGGCTCCCAACACGAGCGTGGCATGACCGAGACGTCGGCAAATTCTTGGTGCGCGTTTTTCGGTCGGTCGCCGCCGCGCAGCGTCTGAATGACGCGGATGATCTCGCCCCGCTTCTCGAAACCGGCGGCGACGAACGGCTCGTACACGAGGTGCGAGACAAGCGGGTTGGTAGCAATGAAAACGTGGCCACCCGGTACCAGCGCCTGCAAGAGGCCAGCGGCAAGGGCGCCGAAGAAACGCCGCAGCACGTGCTTGTCGCGCTCGTTGAGGACGGTAAACCGCGGCAGTGGGCTGCGCTGGCAGCCGTCGAACGCGGGCGGAATTCGCCAGACCCCTCCCTTGCGTTTGCGCAGCTTGGCCAGTTCCTCCGGCGTGTATTCCAGCACACCGTAGGGCGGGTCGGTGACCACGGCATGAATCGAGTTTGCCGGCGCCGACCTCAGCCACTCAAAGGTGTTTCGGTGAAGGATCTGGTACCTGCCGACTTTTTGCGGCCAGACTTGTGAACAACGCCAGGCTCTCGATTGTGTGCTGGACATTCCGGGAGCGAGGGCTGGTTTGCTTGGCCGGTAGAACGCGATGAGAATACCGCGCAACGGACGCCGCTTCCAGTTGAGAGGTTGGCGATACCGTTTGGGCTGCCTTGCTGAGCCGTCGCTTAACCGGTCGAGAGCGAAGCGTCACGAGAGCACGGCGATTCTCTTCCCGGCAAACAAAAACCGCGGCAAGATAGAAATCTTGCCGCGGCTGTATGTCAAACCTTTCGCCGATTGCGACGGTGGAGTCGCTGCGAGAAGAACGCGAATCGGGCGGTGCTGAGCACAGCCGTGGTTGATTCGGGTTCACGCTAAATGGTTTGGCACCTCCGACGGAATACAAGGCGAAAGGCTTGTGTCAAAAGACGTGCTCGATGGATAGCCTTATCCATCGGCAGTTTTCCCGCGCGGGTTCGGCCCAATTTCTTGTTTCCACGTCGGGCGTCGACCGTGGGGAGCCACCTGCCGGGCAACCCAATTATAGCACCTTGGCAAGAGCCCCCGGGGAATTGTTATTCCGTCGCCGCGATGGGGGCAAGTGGACCTGCCCGGTTGCGAAGGGACGGCACAACCGGTACGCTCGCCGGTTTCCCCTACGGGCGTATACTGAATTATCCAGACCCGAATTCATGATCCACGCCGCCTTGCACTGCACCGAAATCCAATGATTCTTTCGCATACTTATGCCAACGGTCTGGTTCTGCTGGCCGAACCGATGGAGTCGGTCGAGTCGGTCGCCTTCACGTTTCGCGTCCCTGCCGGCACGACCGTCGAGCCACAAGCCAAGGGGGGGCTCGCCGGTCTGACGTGCGAGCTCATCCTGCGTGGGGCCGGGCCGCGAGATAACCGGCAGTTCGTCAACGATTTGGACAACCTGGGGGTCGAGCGTGGCGAGACGGTGGGGGACGCCCACGTGGTTTTCCGCGGGGCGACGCTGGCCCGCAATCTCTCCCCCGCGCTGGAAATCTACGCCGACATCCTGCAACGGCCCCATTTGCCGGAAGATCAGTTTGAGCCTTGCCGGCTGATGGCCCTGCAGGAACTGGCGGCGATCGAAGACGAACCGGGCCACAAGGTGATGCTGGAATTGCGGCGTCGGCACTTCGCCGACCCCTGGGGCCGGCCCAGCCAGGGGGAACAGGCGGCGCTGGAGTCGATGACCGTGGCCGACGTGCAGCAGCATTTCCACAAGGTCTATCGCCCCAACGGCACGATCCTGGGCGTCGCCGGGCGGATCGACTGGGACCGTTTGAAGGACGAGGTCGGCCGGCTGCTGGGCGACTGGCGGACGCTTGCCGAGCCGGAGATTCATGAACGCGCCGCCGGCCCCCAGCGGGACCACCTGCAGCACGAGTCGAACCAAACGCAGATCGGCCTGGCTTATCCCAGCGTGGCCTACCGCGACGACGATTACTACGTGGCCTCGGCCGCGGTCGGCGTGCTGGGCGACGGGATGAGCTCGCGGCTCTTTACCGAGGTGCGCGAGAAGCGCGGCTTGTGCTACAGCGTCTACGCCTCGCACGGCACGCTGCTCGACCGGGGCAGCGTCTTCTGTTATGCGGGCACCAGCGCCGAGCGGGCCCAGGAAACGCTCGACGTCATGCTGCGGGAAGTTTTGCGGCTCAGCGAGGGGATCGAAGCGGGCGAATTGGAGCGGCTCAAGGCCCGCATCAAGAGCAGCCTGATCATGCAACAGGAATCGACGTCGGCTCGCAGCGCGCTGTTAACGCGTGACTGGTATTTTCTGGGCCGGGTGCGGACGCTGGACGAGGTCGAGGCGATTGTCGACGGTCTGTCGGCCCCGCAGATCAATCGCTATCTGGCCAACCATCGGCCCGAAAAATTCACGATCGTGACGTTGGGCCCGAAACCTTTGGAGGTGCCAGTTGGAATTTCGTGAACACGTGCTGCCCAACGGGCTGGAAGTGGTGGCCGAGTGCAACCCCGAAGCGCGCTCGGTGGCGCTGGGCTTTTTCGTCAAGGCCGGGGCCTGCGACGAGACCGACGACGTCTCGGGCGTCAGCCATTTCCTGGAGCACATGGTCTTCAAGGGGACGCCCAAACGGACCGCGGACGAGGTGAACCGCCGTTTCGACGAGTTGGGCGCGCACTACAACGCCTTCACCAGCGAGGAGAAAACCGTCTATCACGCGGCCGTCTTGCCCGAGTATCAGCGGGCCACCGTCGAACTCTGGGCCGACCTGCTGCGTCCCTCGCTGCGGACCAGCGACTTCGACACCGAGAAAAAGGTGATCATCGAAGAGATCAAGATGTATGCCGATCAGCCCCCCTACGGGGCCGACGACCGCGTCCGGGCGAGCCATTTCGGCCGGCATCCGCTGGGACGCAGCGTGCTGGGGACCGTGGACAGCATCACCCAGCTCAGCGTGGACGCCATGCGAAGCTATTTCCAGCGGCGCTACAGCCCGGCCAACATCTCGCTGGTGGCGGCGGGAAAGGTCGACTTCGCCGACCTGGTGGCAGCCGCCGAGGAATATTGCGGCGGCTGGCAGCGGCACGAGACGCCGCGCCTCATCGATCCGGCCCCGGCCCACTCAAGTTTCGAGTGCATCTTTAAAGACACGAGCTCGCAAGAGTACTGCCTGCAACTGGCCAACGGTCCCTCGGCCACCGACGACGATCGCTACCCCGCGAAACTCCTGGCTACGGTCATCGGCGACGACTCGGGCAGCCGACTTTATTGGGAACTCGTCGACCCGGGATTGGCCGAACACGCCTCGCTGGGGCATCACGACCATCTGGGCACGGGTCTCTTCGTTACCTACCTCTGCTGCGACCCCGAATTCGCTTCGGAAAACCTGCGGCGCGTGACCGAAATCTACCGCCGCACGGAGAACGATGGAATCACGGCCGCCGAGTTGGAACAAGCGAAGAACAAGATCAACTCTCGCGTGGTCCTTTCGAGCGAGCGTCCCCGCGGCCGGCTCTTCAATCTGGGAGCCAACTGGATCTACCGTCACGAGTACCGGTCGGTCAAGGACGATCTGGAGGCGATCGACCGCATCACGCTCGACGAAGTCAACGCCGTGCTTTCCAAGTACCCGCTGTCGAAATCCACGACCGTGGCCATCGGACCGTTGAAGGAGTTAAATGGCGAAGCGCATGCGTGAATCGCCTTAACCCGGCCTACGCCGATATCGTCCACGACGGCCAAAAATCGATCGGCATCTGAGTTTGCATTTCAGGAGGCAGGTGAACGGGACGGGAAAGCGCTGGCGAAGCTGGCCAGGCTGAGCCTATCTCAAGCAAGCGCCATGACAACCAGTTGCCGCGACAACAGGATACATGACACGGCTTGCAGCAAGACCAGCCCGGCGATGGCAAGCCGTCCGGAACGCGACGAAAGGTCCAAGCGTTCGACGCCTAAAGCGACGCCGATCGGCATGGCAAAAATCCACAGACGGGCCACCTCGCCAAGACTTGCACCTGAGAGGTCCAGCAGCGACAGTGCCGCGAGCCAGCCGATGAGCAGCGAATCCAGACGACGCTCGCGGATGTCGGCCGCGACACGAAACGCCAGGAAGATGGCCACCGGCAACCCCATCGCCACCGCCATCTCGATTGGATTCGCGATCGCCCACCATCGGCTTCGGTCGCCGATGATCTTTTCGTTGCTTTCCAGGTTCATCCACCAGGTGCGGAAAGGCTCGTAACCGAACGCCAGAGGAATGAGCAGGACGAGTGCCAAGCCGGCTGAGGCCGCGACGACGGCCTTGATGTCGACGTGGCGACGCTCGAAAAACTCCAGCGATACCATCACCGCGGCCATCACTCCCACGACGCTGAAGCACAGACTGAACATCGTCCCCCCGGCCACAAGCGCGCCGGCCGCAGCGGCGGCCGGCCAAGACGCTCGTCTGACCGCATAGTACGAGAGGGCGAGGATGAGCGCAGCCACGGTCGGATACGCCGTGTCGCTTCGAGGAGCAAACATGATCGACGCGGGAATCAAATAACTCGCCGCGGCGGCGGCCAAGGCGGCGTTACGCCCGGCTCGCATCCAAACCAGCCAGGCGACCGGCAAGCCCACCATCCATCCCACGAGTCGCGAACCATAGGCGATCGTCATCAGCGAGGCGCGATCGGCGTAAGGAAGCCGTACGCCCACGAGATCTTCATAGCCTTGCGTCATCTCCGCAAGCTCATAACCGAAGGCCGCACGAGCCATTGCTGGCCATGCCTCGTAAAAGCTCAGCAGCGCTCGATGAACGACGACCCAGCCGACCGGATTGGTTGTGAGGTGAGGGTAGCAATGCGTGGCGCAAAACTGCGCGTGTTCCCGCAGCGCGTGTCCCACGCTCGGCACGTTGCGCCGGACGTGCCGGTAGTACCCGTCGGCCCCTTCGCCGGCGAACATGCACCACTTTGCCAGGCCGGTGGGAGAGGCGATCTCCACGCTTAGTTGAAACACGGAGCCAAGGAGACAGGCGAGACCGATCGCAGCGAGAAACCAGCCTCGAGAGCTCTGACCGAGGACGCGCAGGGCTTTAAAGATTCCCGCCGCCATGCCCAGAGCAAGTAAGAACGAAAGTGCGAAGGCGAACCAGGAGGAAGGCTGGAAATTGGATTCGGGACTGAGCGGTTCCCAAGCCCACTCGCTGGGCAGCCCAAGAGGAAACCAATGCGACTCGAAGGCCACACCGAACAGAATCAAAGCGGTCGCGGCAACGACGATCGCTCGCATGTTTCCTCAGCTACGATCCGATTTTTTCGCGCAACGCGGCCGCCATACGCTCAAACACCTCGGGCCAGTCGGCCACGCGCGTCTGACGGAAGAGGCGTGCGCTGGGGTACCAGGGACTGTCGTCGCGGTGGCTCAACCATCGCCAGTCTGGCGTGAGCATCAGGGCGATCCAGACCGGCGCGCCCAGCGCCCCCGCCAGGTGCGCCAGCGACGAATCGCAGGTGACGATCAGGTCGAGATGTCCCATGATGGCCGCGGTGTCCATGAACGGTCCCGCCTCGGCGTCGAGCCGATCGCCCAAGTCGATCACGCGAAAGCGGTCTTTTACCTCGGCGATCTGTTCGCTCCCCTGTCCCTTTTGCAGGCTGACGAGCGTCACGCCGGGCACGCGGGCGAGCGTCTCGAACAGGCTCAAGGGGAGCGAACGGCCGCGGTCGGTGCGGTTTTGCGGACTTCCCTTCCAGGCGATGCCGACCTTGAAACCCGGCAGCGACCTGATCTCGTCACGCCATTTGTCGATCAGCTCCGCCGAAGCGGAGAGGTAGGGGACGGCGGCCGGCACCGTGTCGATTCGCGTCTCCAGCAGGCGAGGCAGACTCAAGAGCGTCACGTGCGTGTCGAAGGCGGAAATCGCTTCGCCCTGCACGCGCAACTCGTCGACGCCCGGCGCGGTGCCCAGGATCTGTCGCAGCGGACGCTGCACCTCGGCGATCACCCGCGCCGCCTGCTGGCGCACGAGCGGGGCGTAGCGGATGAACTGGATCGTGTCCCCGAGGCCCTGCTCGGCCGCCAGCAGAATCGTCTTGCCTTCCAGCGACGAGCCGTCCCAAACCGGCTGCGTGCAGGGGCGGGCTTTGAAGTTTTTGAGTTTCCAGCGCCACTCGTATTCGGCCCAGCCGCGCTCGAAGTCGCCTTCGAGAAGCCAGACGAGCGACTGGTTCCAGTGCGGGTCGGCGTAATTCGGCCGCAGGTCGGCCGCCTGGCGGTAGCACTCCGCGGCCTCCTCCAACTTCCCTTGGTCTCGCAGGACGTTGCCCAGGTTGTTATGGGCTTCGGCCATTTCGGGCATCAGGTCGATGGCCCGGCGGTAGCTGGCGGCCGCTTCGTCGTAGCGGCCCAGATACCAGTAGGCGATGCCCAGGTTGTTGTGGGCTTTGGAAAAATCGGGCTTGATCCGCAGGGCCGTCTGCAAGGTGGTGATGGCCTCTTCGTAGCGGCCGACCTCCTCCAGGGCACTGCCCAGGTTGTTGTGCGCTTCGGGCAGATCGGGCTTGAGACGCGCCGCTTCGCGGCAGCTCGCGACGGCCGCTTCAGCCTGTCCCGACTGGCGCAGCGCGATTCCCAGGTTGTTGTGAGCCTCAGCAAAAGCCGGCTTCAGAAGGATGGCCCGGCGGTAGGCGGTGATGGCCTCGTCGAGGTGCCCCTGCGACGCGCGCACCAGCCCCAGGTTGTTGTGGGCCTCGGCTAGGTCGGGTTTGACCTCGATCGCTTGTCGGAAGGCGGCCGCTGCCTCGTCGAGCTTGCCCTGCTCGTAGAGCGTGAGGCCCAGGTCGTTGTGGGCCTGCGCCGATTCGGGCTGCTGGCCGATCGCCTGCCGCTGGCTGGTGAGCAGTTCTTCAAAATGGCCACGCTCGCGGAGGGCGCGGTGCAGGTTGTGGCGCGCTTTGACGTCGTCGGGCTTGAGTTCCAAAGCACGCTGAAAGACGGCGATGGCGTCGTCGGGTTTATCCTGACGCAACAGGGCCAGGCCGAGGTTGTTCAACACTTCCAGGCTGTCGGGCTTCAACTCCAGCGCCCGGCGGAAGCTGGTGATGGCGTCGTCGAGCGAAGCCTGCTGAGCCAGCACCACGCCCAGGTGGTTGTGGGCCTCGGCGTGACGTGGATTGACGCCAGTGGCTTGCCGCAGGCTGCTGCGGGCCTCGTCGAGTTGGCCAAGCTGGGCGCAACCCGCGCCGAGCAGGTACCAGGCTTGGGCGTTGTTCGGCTCGGCCAGCAGCAACTGCCGGTAGAGGCCGACGGCCCTCTCGATGTTGCCCGCCTGGTGCTGCCGACGCGCTTCGTCGAAGCTCGCGGCCGGCGCGGCTTTCGACCGCCGCACGGCGTTTGCCGGCGGCCGCGCAAGCCGCTCCAGGCTGAATTGTTCCGGCCGGATCGGCGAAGGCAAGTCGCAAGGATGGCCGAAGAGGTTCAACGATACGATCCGCCCGAAAACGTTTTCGCGGTGCCCCGCGAAGTTGGCCGGGTTGTAAAGCTCAGGCCGATGGACATACAGTTCGTAGCCGAGCTCGAACAGGAAGGCGCGCAGATCTTCCGACCGGTCGGGCCGATCGTCCTCGACGTAAAGCAAGGGACGAAAACGGCGGATGGTCTCGGCGGCCCCCCTCAACACACGCTCTTCCATGCCCTCCACGTCGACCTTGATGAAATGGCAGGCTGAAAGCTGCAAGTCGTCGATGCGCATCAGGGGCACCGGCTCGGTGGGAACGGACCCCAGGCCGTCGGCCAGGCCGATGCCGCCGTAGTTGGCCTGCATGTCGCCGTCCAACTCCGGCACGGCAATCGTGCCGGCCGTCTCTCCCACGGCCGCCAGGTAGCAGCGCACTTGCCGGAGATTGTTCTGGGCGACGTTGCCGCAAAGGGCGTAGAAGAGGCCGCGCTGCGGCTCGAAGGCCATCACTTTGCCGGTAACCGTAACCAGCCTGGCCAGCGCTACGGAGTGCGCGCCGATGTTGGCGCCGACGTCGAGCACGGTCTGACCCGGCTGCACGACGGCGCGAAAGAGCTGCACCTCTTGCTCGGAAAACTCCCCATAGAGATCCAGCGAGCGGCCGATGTAGACGTCGTTCGGCCGATAGATCATCTCGCCGTAGCGGCAAAGTTTTGTCTTGTTCACGGCTTGGTATAAGAAGCGTAAGATTTCTCTTCGATCAATCGGGAGCCGAGCAGGTCGTTGATTTGACGCTTGAGGGCGGCACGGAGGTCGTTCTGATGGTAGACCGCGCGGGCCAGCTCGATGAATCTCGGCCCAAAATCGTCCTCCCGCTCACAGACGCGGATCTCGTCCTCGATCTCCCACAACGCCTCGTTGACTTTCTTCAGCGACGCGGTCAATTCGTCGAGCGCGGACGAGGCGTCGATGGCCTGATCGCGGGCGAGCACGAGCGTGGCCAACTCGGCGCGCACGTTGGCCAGCTTTGCGGGATCTTGAATCCGCTGATCCTTGATCTCGAGGATCGTGATCTTGTCGATCAGCTCTCCGGGCGCGACCTCGATGCTCACCGCCCGCGCCGGCAGGGAGACGCCGATCCGTTGGGCCAGGGCCGAGGTGATTCGCCGAAAGACCTGCTCCCAGTCGCCCCGGCGGTGCTGGCGGAACAGCCGCATCGACGGGTACCAGGGCGTATCGTCGCGATCGAGCAGCCAGCGCCAGTCGGGGACGGTCGTCACCGCCAGCCAGACAGGACGACCCAGGGCGCCGGCCAGATGCCCCACCGACGTATCGCAGCAGATCACCAGGTCAAGGTTTTCCATGACGGCCGCCGTGTCGACAAACGTCTCCAGGCGGGGAGCGAGGTCGACGATTTTCTCAGCAAAGGGAACGCCGGCGATCTGTTCGCGGCCGAAATCCTTCTGCAGACTGTAGAGCCGCACGCCCGGAAGTTCGGCCAGGGGCGCGAACCGGGCCAGCGGAATCGACCGTCCTCGGTCGCGGCGGTGCACGCGGCTTCCCTGCCAGGCGATGCCCACTTTGAACTCCGCCACGTCGGCAAACTCGGCTCGCCAGGCCTCGACGGCCTTGGGATCAACGTTCACGTAGGGAACGTTCGCGGGAATCGACTCCAGCGTGGTGCCAAAGATGCGGGGCAAGCCGAGCAAGGGGGCGTGGGTATCAAAGGGCGGCAACGGATCGCCCTGGGCCACGACCTGCTCGACCCCCTGGCAACGGCTGAGTAGAGCGACCAGCGGCCGCTGGCAAACCAAGATCACGCGCCCGCCTCGCTCGTGAACCAGCGGCGCGTAGCGGACGAAATGGAGCGTGTCGCCGAAGCCCTGCTCGGCGTGCAGCAGGATCCGTTTGCCGGCGAGGGGCGACCCGTCCCAGAGAGGCTGAGGAAAGGGACGCTCGGGCAGTTCGGGGCATTTCCAACGCCATTCGTATTCCACAAACCCCTCGGCCAGCTTCCCCTCCAAGAGCCAGACGAGCGAGCGGTTCTTGTGGGCGTCCGGCAGGTCGGGGTGCAGCTCGAGGGCGCGCTCGCAGCACGCCAGGGCCTCGGGCCGGCGGCCGAGTTCCGAGAGGATGAACCCCATGCTGAGATGCGCGGTGGCCATGTCGGGTCGCAAATGCAGGGCTGCCTGGCAGCTTTCCAGCGCCGCCTCGAGCTCGCCCTGCTGGGTCAGACACATCGCCAGTCCGCCGTGCGCTTCGGCGAAATCGGGCTTGAGCTGAAGCGCCCGCCTGAGGCTGGCGATGGCCTCCTCGATTCGCCCCAGTTCGCGCAAGCCGTTGCCGAGGTTGCTGTGCGCCTCGGCATGGTTCGGCCTTAGCGCGATGGCCTGTCGATAGCTCGCCACGGCCTCCTCCCAGCGCCGCAGAGACGAGTAGGCGGCGCCCAGGTTGTTGTGGGCGTCGGCCAGGTCGGGCTTCAAGCGCAGGGCGTGGCGACAATTGGCCACCGCGTCCTCAAGCTGGCCCAGCTCGCGCTGGAGGTTGCCCAGGTTGTTGAAGGCTTCGGCAAAATCGGGCTTGAGACGCACCGCCTCCTTGTAGCTGGCGAGCGCCTCCTCGCGCCGTCCCTGCTCCTTGAGCGCGTTGCCGAGGTTGTTGTGCCCCTGGGCGAACTCCGGATTGGCGCGGACGGCCGCGGCGAAACACCGCTCGGCCTCGTGCGAACGGCCTTGCTGGGCCAGCGCAATCCCCAGGCTATTCTGCGCCTGCGCAAACTCCGGCTTGATCGCCACGGCCCGCTGGTAGGCGGCCAGAGCGTCGCCCGCTTTTCCCTGCGGCTGGCAGACGGTTCCTACCAGGTACCAGAGCTCGGCGTTTTCGGGATCAATGGAGAGCAGGTCACGATAAGCCGCCTCGGCCCGGGCCGGGTCGCCGGCCTGTTGCCATTGCCGCGCTGAAGCGAGTAACTGACTGGCGTTCATGGACTCTGTTGCTGTCGAATCGGATGGCGCGACCGGCATACACAACCCAGATTGTACCCGGATCGGCCGAAACGGCTACGAAGCCGCTCGGCTCAAAGCCGCCGAGCGAAACGCTGCGGAACCGCAGCCGTAAGACAGGCTTGAGATTCATAGCCTGCCGTCCGCAAGGTGTCTACCGCTTACGCGCGTCGCGGCCGCTCTACCGTCCGCCTGTTCTGCCGATTTTGACACTTGCTCGGATGAAGACCGCGCGCGCCGGGCGACCGCCAATGTACAAAACTCCTTACGCCCAAACGACGATTGTTCGTAACGAGTCTGATCACCACGGAAGGAGTCAGAACCGATGCGTCCCGCGCGTGTGTGCCAGGTGGCGGCCTGTCTGTTAGGGGTGGCCTGTTTGCCTTGGGCGACAGGAACGGCGTGTGCCCAGGGCGATCCCGCCGAGGCACCGTCTCTCTTGCCGTTGCCGGCCTTTGCCCCGCCGCCGCTGCCGCGAGGTTCGTCGTCGCTGCCGCGAGGTTCGTCGCCGCCCGTCGCTCTCCAGGCCCGAGCGCCCAGGCAAACCGGAAGCGTCTATTCGCCCGTCAGCCAGACGGATATCGGGCCGACCTTGGCGCCGGGCGGTGCGTATTGGGGCGCGCCGACGGAGGTCCTGCCCATCACCTCGGGCTATGCCCCTCAAGGGGCGAGCGAGGAATCGGGGGCCGGTGGTCCGGCGGCCGGTGGTCCGGCGTCTGGCGATGTTGCCCCCGTGGACCTCCCGTCCGGTTACGTTGTCTCCGGCTCGCCCGGTTGCAGTTCGTGCGGCAAACCGTCGATGCCGTACACCGTCGCGCCCGGCTGCGCCTCGTGCGGGCCGTGCCTCGTCCTGGGCGGAAGCCCTTACGCCGAGGCGCTCAATACGAGCGGCATGCCTCCATGGAACCTGGCCGGTTTGCAGTTTCAACCTGGCTTCTGGTTCGGCTCGCTCGCCGGCATGGTCCTCACCCGTGACTTACCCAACGGTCTTTCGACCACCTACAACTCGTCGAACGTCAACACCAACCTCCTTGACACCGCCCAGGCGCACGGCAACTGGGCGGGCGGCGGCCAGGTGATGTTCGGCCGCTGGTTCGGGCCTCAGACGTACGGCATGCAGTTCGTTTACTGGGGTACCGGACCGATGACCGGCACGGCCAGCGTGGTCGACCCGAACTATCAGCTCAGCACGCCCTTTAACCTGGGGAACGTGAATATCGGCAACCAGAGCCCGACCTTTTATTTCGACAACGCGCACGAGCACGCCCTGTGGCGCAAAGACGGATTCAACAACTTCGAGTGGAACGCGATGCGCCGAGCGACGTTCGGCTGCTGCGCTCCACGGCTGATGTTCACCGGCTTCGCTGGCGTGCGTTACTTCCGCTTTCAGGACGGTTTGATCTTCGGGGGCGTCAACGCACCCGACTTTTCCTACGCCGGGGGAGCCTACGCGGCCTACCTCAATACGGGCGTCACCAATAGCCTGGCCGGTTTTCAGTTGGGCACCCGGATCGACTACTTTGTGCTTCCCCGCGTGCGGCTCTATGCTCAGCCGATGTTCGGCCTCTTTGGCAACGCGGTCTCGATGCGAGAACACCTCTACTCCGGAGACGGAATGCAGGGCTTCGACGTGTTCGCCCGGCGGAGCACGGTTTCGACGCTTGGGCAGATCGACGTGGGGATCGGCTATCAGCTCACGCCCCGCTTCAGTGCCTTCGCCGCCTACCGCCTGATAGGCGTGACGCGCGTCGGCCTGGCCGACAACCAGATTCCGGCCTTCTGGGCCGACCAGCAGGGGATGTCGCAGATCAAGACCAACGGCGACCTGATTCTGCACGGCATACTCGTCGGCGGCATGTGGAATTTCTAGAGTGCGGCGGAGAGGAGGAAGGCACGGGGCGGACCGCCGTTTGCCTTCAGTTGTGCATTCGCCGCTTAACCGGTAGCCAACGGCGCCCGCGGACGTCGCATCTCATTCAGGCCCGAAGTGCGACTCGGAGTGGCAGGACAGTCGGCCCTCAAGGGCGCCGTTGGCTACCGGTTCAGTTAAACGATGCTAGACGATGGTAGCTTCAGGCCTAATCCGTGCTGCCCTGTTTCAACCAGCGGTCGAACCAGTCAAACGCCTCGGCCTGCATCGGAAGGTCGAACTTGTGCGGCCCCGCATAGAAGGATCCCCGATAGCGGTCCGGGGCGCTCGCCTTGGCAAAAACCTGCTTCAGCATCAGGTCGGCCCGCTTCATTTCGGGCAAGGTGAATAACGCGTCCTCTTCGTCGTACTGCACGAGAGTCGGCCGGGGAACTCGCAGTCCAAGCACCTCTGGATAATCAAGGTCGAGCGGCAGGCCCGGAATGTAGATCATCCAGGTGTGGGTGTAGCATTTGTTGAGCAGGTAATCTCGCCAGGTGGTCATCATGCCCACGCAGCAGGCGCAGGCGATCCTGGGGTCGGTGCCGCCCAGATAAACGGTCCGCAATCCTCCGCCGGAAAGGCCCGCGCAGCCCAGCCTCTCTGCGTCCACGTCGGGCCGGCCGGCCAGGTAGTCGAGTGCCCGCCGGTCTTCCGCCAGGAAAACGCCCGGCCAGGTCGTGCCGGCGCAGAACAGGCTTTTGGCCAGCAGGTGCTCGTGTTCGGCGGCGAACTTGTTGTACGCCAGGATCTCTTCTTCCGACTCCGGGTTTTCCTCCCGCAGTCCCGCGGCCAGAAATGCCGGCACGTCGGCCACCCGCACCCGGCGGCTGGCGAAGGCGAAAGCGTCGTGGACGAGCACGGCGTATCCCCGCTTCGCCAGCTCGTTCGCCCAGCTAACTCCCCCGTAGTGGTCGTCGCGGTGGCGGCGCATCAGCGGATGCACGTCGTCGGAGATCTGGGCGATTTTGCGCCAGCCGAAGTACTTGTTTCCGCCGTGATCATGCAGGGCCAGCACGCCGGGCAAGCGCCCCTCGGCCTCCGCCGGCTTGAGAAACACGGCCTCCGTCGGCGGACCGTAAGGCAACTGCCAACTGAGGTGCTCGACGTGCACGCCGTCGTAGACGAACTGATGCTGAACCTCGGCTTTGGGCACCCCGCCGGCGTCGGGCAGCAGGAGACATTCGGCGACCCGCGCCAAGGCTTGCGTCCGCCAGGCCTCAAGATCGCCGGGA
Organism: Pirellulales bacterium; assembly: GCA_035550375.1. GTDB lineage: Bacteria > Planctomycetota > Planctomycetia > Pirellulales > JAICIG01 > DASSFG01. The sequence continues at coordinate 139,546 of DASZPH010000057.1, forward strand.
GCGAACTTCGGGTTGAGCAGCGAAAGGCGCCCCGGCCCCCCGCCGGCCAGCGAGGCCGCCCAAGGACCGTAAGCGCCGATCATGTTGGGTTGCAACTAACCGCTCACTTCCCGACAGGCTGGCTCGGCGCGGTCCCCTCGCTCTGGACACCTTTGAGGCCACGCTTGCCGGGCGGACGGCGCACCTTGTACGCCCCGGCCACGTTGCCGGTTGCCGGTTGGCGTCCGCCATCCGGTTGCTCCGCAGGCACCTCGTTTGCGTTCCCCCGGCGACCGAACAGGATCGTCTGCTTCTGGTCCTTCCAACCCACCTGGTCGAGGAACTTGTTGACGCCGATCAAGCGGACACCGATATCGCGGGCGTCGCGCTGCAACTTGGTGTAGGCTTTGCTCGCGACAGTATCATCGGGGGGATTGCCTTCGATCAGATAGCGCGTGTTGAGGTTCAACTCACCGACTTGCTTCCCTTCTGGCGTGTCTTCGGCATCGACGCGGCCGCCATTGAGCCGAATCAAATCGCGCACCAGGGCACGGTCGTCGACGCCGTCGTTGTCGATGTCGATGAACCCGATGATGCCGAAGCCTTCCGACCGTCCGGGTTGCCAGAGCGGGGTGTAGATTTTGTCCCCCTCCAGGAGCGGGTCGACGATTCTGTCTGCCGTGATCCGGCATTCGGCGAAGTGAGGTCCCAGGACTTCCATCACTTCCAGGCGTCCCTTGGTTTTCTGATCACGGCCAACCTGCTCGTCGCCGGCCACCACGCTGAACAGGGTTTGCCGTTTCAAACCGTCGGCGCTGCCGACGTTGATGTAAGCCGTGCGCGATCGCTGGTCGACCCAAACGATCTTGCCATCGGGCACTTCAAAACCGCTGGTCGGATCGAGTTGCTCGTTCTTTTCGATAAGAGCGTCGTTGTACTGCGAGAGCTTGTTCCTCTCGGCGGTCATTTCGTCGATTTCCTTCTTCTTCGTGTCGGCCAGCTCGGTCATGGCGTCGTTCTTTTCCTTCAGTTGGCGCGCCAAATCCGCCTGGTCGTCGGTCATTTTCTTGCGTTCTTCTTCAAAACCCTTCTTGGCGGCCGCCAGGTCGGCCTCGGCCTTGCGGGCGTTGTCTTCGGCGGCGGCCACCTGCTCTTGCTTGGCCTTCTCGACCTTCTCGCGGGCGTCCTTCTCCTGCTGGATCGTGTCGCGAGCCGCGATCAGTTCCGTCGTCTTGGCGTCGAGCGTCGTGGCGGCAAACTCCAGAGCCAGGCGATAGAACTTGCTCTCAGGCGGGGCCGTGTTGGCGTATTTCTTCATGTCGTCTTCAAAAGTCGCGCGGACTTCGTCGAGCTTGGCCGCGTCGCTCACGCCGATCATCTTCCTGAGCGACTCCATCTCCGTGAGGGCTTCTCGCAACGCCGTTTGGGCCTTGGTGGCGTTTTCCGCGTCGGTACGGCTCTTTGTGGCGGCCTCTTCGTACTCGCGGAAGAACATGAAGGTCGTTACGCTCAGCAAAATCGTGAGCATGACGAAAATAATCAACGCGATTTGCAGACCTTGATTTTCGCTACTGGCCATAGCTCGTTCCCTTGCGGCTCGGCAGGGGCCGCACCTCTTTTTTCGCCGGCTTCATCCACGGCCGGCGGAAACCTGCTCGAAACGGACCCCGTCCAGCGGATCCGAGTTTAACTACTTCTGATTGGCTACCAACGTGAGAACCGATCGGACCGGGGCCCGATCGGGTCGCCAGACGTGCTTGCTTTCTTGCGCTAAGTTTTTAGCGAACAAGAACCTACGTTGAGTCTAAATGCCCTGCAAAGCGGTGTCAAAGAGAATTCGGCGGGCGGCAAGCGTCTGAGAAAGTACGGCGGAAAGGCTATCCGCTCGCAAATCCACGCCAATCGTCAGGGAGCGGGGCGACGACCGTAATCTCGTTTTTGCCGGCCGGATCGGTGAAGGACAGCTTCCGGGCGTGCAGAGCGATGGCGCGCAGCCGTTCGTCCGCGTGTTGAACGCCGAAGGGGACGCGTCCCCCGTAGAAGGCGTCTCCCAGCACGGGGTGGCCGCGTGAAGACGCCTGCACGCGGATCTGGTGGGTACGGCCGGTCTCCAACTCGATCTCCAGCAGCGAACCGAAAGGGGTGAGCTCGAGGGTGCGGTAGTGCAGGACGGCCTTTTGGGCGTCCGGATGATCGGCGGGTACGAGTTCAGCCCGCGGGTGGCCGTAGACCTTGCGCATCGTATCGGCCCATGTCCCGTCAGCCGGCTCGACCTGACCTTCGACGCAGGCCCAGTAGACCTTCTTGACCTCGCGCCGCTCGAACTGCCTCGACAGTTTGAAGGCCGCGCGGCGCCGCAGGGCAAACACGATGGCCCCCGACACCGGCCGGTCGAGCCTGTGCGGCACGCCGAGGTAAATGTGGCCGTGCGGCGATGGAAATCGGCCGAGCCAGGTGCGCAGACGGCGCTCCAGACTGTCGAACTGGGCCGGCGCTTGCGTCGCCAGTCCGGCCGGTTTCATAACCACCAGGCAAGCCGGCGACTGATAGAGAATCTCGACCGGCGGGTCGTCCGGCGACCTCACCCGCGGGCCTCACACTTCCGCGGCCGTCGGCACGACGAACGGCTTGCGGTATTCGCGGGTGAGCAGAGCGTCGGCGGCCGAATTGTCTACAAACTGCTCTTTCGACGGATCGAAGTCGAGCGGCGCTCCGAACTGTACGGGGACCGTATCCGGCACCCCGTTGTCGGCCAGATGTTTGGCGAAACGATCGAAATCGGCCAGGGCCTGCTCCCGGTCCTGCAGTCGCTCGCGGGCCTCGCCCAGCGGAATACAACCGCCCAGCCGATACGAGATGTTGCCCAGGTGGCAAAGGGCGCTGGAGAGATGTCCTTGCTCAATGTCGGCATGGAGATCTTCGCTGCGGCGGCTACGGACGGCACCGAGAAAATTGCCGAAATGGTCGCCGCCGGCCTGGAACGTGGCAACGAGCTTGCCGTCGGGATCAAACGCCGCTCCCGCGTCGTAGCTGGTCAGCACCACGTAGCCGTCGCTCCCCTCAAAGATCACGCCGACTTTGGCGCCGCGCAGGTCGTTGGTCGGCAAACCGCGCACCTCGAACACGAGCTTCTTATCGCCATAATCGTGAATGATCGTTTGCGTATTCGCGGTCTCACCGGCATCTTCGTAGCCGAAGCGTCCACCGTAGCTGACCACGCTCTTGGAAAGGCAAGGCATACCGAGCCCCCAGCGGGCGATGTCCATTTGATGGATTCCCTGGTTACCCAGGTCGCCGTTGCCGTAGTCCCAGAACCAGTGCCAGTCGTAATGAAACTGCTGCCTCGCGGGCGGCTTCATGGGGGCGGGGCCGAGCCACAGGTTGTAGTCGACGCTGGCCGGCACCTCGTACGTTCCCTTCGGTCCGATCGAGCCGCGGGACTTGTAGCACAATCCACGCGCCAGCGCGACCTGGCCGATCTTGCCCGATTGAACATACTCGATGGCCAGGATTGTGCCGCCCATCGAACGGCATTGCGTACCCGTCTGGCAGATGCGATGGCGTCTGCGTGCAGTCTCGACGATCCGCCGTCCCTCGCTTACGTTGTGGCTGACCGGCTTCTCCACGTACACGTCCTTGTCGGCCTGCATGGCCCAGATGGCGACCAGCGCGTGCCAATGGTTGGGCGTGGCCGTGCTGACGACGTCCACCGACGGGTCGTCGAACACTTTGCGCAAATCCTGAACGTACTGCGGCGTTCGGCCCTGCTTCTTGGCGATCTCTTCCGCCCGCTTGCGACCGATTTCTTCGTCGGCGTCGCAGATGTACGTCACCTCGGTGTTGTACTTCCCGGTCTGCGAATAGGCTCCCAGGTGTCCATTCCCCTGGCCGCGCACGCCGATGACCGCCACGCTCAAGCGGTCATTGGGACTCTTGCCCGCGCTCGTTTCTTCGGCGGGCGCACTTTGCGGCGCGGTGCCGGACACGGCTGCGGCGGTGGCGGCGAGCAGTGAATCTTGCAGAAGCTGGCGGCGCGAGAAACGGCTCATGGAATCCTCTTAGTGGCGTGAGTTGGCTTCGGGCGGGAGAAGAAGAGGGGAAGGGTTGGGAGATTTAACGAATGGACTGAGGCGCACGGTCGTCGAACAGCCATTTAGATTATCAGCGTAATCGACGAAGGGCGAGCACTTCTAGTCTGATCGCGGGAGTTTCAAAAGATTGCTTGCCGTCAGCCACGGGGCGCGGCATGCTGGACGGGCATCGCTTCAAAGGTGCCGCCGATCGTTGGGCAACCCGCCGGGCGAATTGATTGTCTTCAAGTAACGACCTCCAGAGGGCGCCCATGTCGTCAGCGGCGATTGCCGGTTCCACGGTCGGTTTCGCGGTCCGCACAGCGAATCTGACCAGGTGTTATGGAACGACCGCCGCGCCCGTCTTCGCTCTGCGAGGCCTCACCTTGGACGTTGCTCGCGGGGAGCGGCTCGCCCTGCTGGGTAAATCTGGTTCCGGCAAATCGACGTTGTTGAATCTTTTGGGCGGACTCGACCGTCCGACGTCGGGAAAGCTGTCCGTAGCCGACCGCGACCTGGAACGCCTCTCGGCGCGCGACCTGGCCCGATTTCGCTCGACGGCCGTGGGCGTGATCTTTCAGGCGTTCAACCTGATCGCCTCCCGTACGGCGGCGGAGAACGTGGAGCTGCCCATGATCTTTGCCGGTGTGGGGCCGCGTGAGAGGCGCGCCGCAGCCCGTCAGGCGCTCGAAGCCGTCGGGCTCTCCCAGCGGCTGGCTCACCGGCCCGCGCAACTGAGCGGTGGCGAGAACCAGCGCGTGGCCGTCGCACGTGCCCTCGTGAACCGGCCGCAAATCGTGCTCGCCGACGAGCCTACCGGCAATCTGGACAGCAACACGGCGCGGGAAGTCATGGGGCTGATTCTGACGCACGTTCGCGAACATGGGGCGACCTTGATTCTTGTGACGCACGACGAAGAGCTGGCCCGCGAAAGCACCGATCGCGTCGTGCGGCTGAAAGATGGGCAGTTAATTTGAATCGCGACTTCATTCGCGTCGAAGGCTTCGACATTACCCGTTTTCGGATGGTACTCTTCCATGCGGCCGATCGACCTGGTTACTCTGCCTCTGGCGGCGCTCTGGCAGCAGAAGACCCGCACCTGCCTCACAACGCTGGGCGTGGTGTTTGGCGCCTTCGTGTTGTCTGCCAGCCTGTCCATCAATGACGGCGTGCAGCAGACCATCTCACGCGAATCGGGTCGGGACGACGTGCTCCGGCGGATCGACGTTTTCCCTTCGTGGCGCCGGCAGCAGCCGGCCGCGCCCGCAGAGGAGGTGGTGGTGGAAGGAAAAATGTCGGACGCAAAGCGCGCCCGCATCCGCCAGGCCCTGGCCGCCTACAATGCTCGCCAGACGGGAGACGACAACGGGGTTATGCTCACCCCGGAAACGCTCGGCAAGCTGGCCGGCATAAAGCATGTCCTCACCGTTGAGCCGGACGCGAGACAGTCGGCCTTCGCAAATTTGAACGGCCATTCTGAAAGTCTCGTCCTCAATTCCGCCAGGCCAGGCGACCCGGCTCACGTGGGGCGGCTCGTGGCCGGGCGTTTCTTGGAGGATCCAAGCGAGCACTCCGCCGTGGTAAGCGAGTTTCTCCTCTACCGTTGCGGGATTACCGACGAAGAGAGTGTCGAGAGCATTCTGGGCAAGAAGCTCCGTGTTGAGGTTCGTCGCTCAAGACAACAGCCCGGCATTACCGTTTATCTGGTCAAACCGGACGGTGCCGAGAGAACGCGCGAGGAGGCCGAAGCGCTTGCCAAGGTCGCCCGGGGGCTTCCGATGCTGCTCGACAAGCTTGGTTTGACGCCCGATGAAGTCAAGCTTCTGCGGCCGGACTCCGCCTCCGAACCTTCCGAACTGGAAGATGAATACGTCGACGAGTTTTCCGTCGTCGGGGTGGTTCGCGATCCGGACGAGCGCGAGAAAAACGATCGCCGCTGGTGGGAATCGAACGTCGACGGCGAGGTCTTCTTGCCGTACCAGGCGGCGGCCGACTTCTTCTTTCGATTCCCCCAGCAGCGCGAGTGGGGCGTGTCGAGCGCGCGTTTGCTTGTCGACCGGCTGGAAAACGTCAAGGAGGTCTTCCGGCAAGTCAAGGAGCTCGGCCTGACAGGAAACGCCGCCATCGAATTCATCGAACGCGAGCGGTTTCAATGGCTCATGGTGTTCGGTGGCATGACGTGCGTGGCGGCGGTCGCACTGATGGTTGCGGCGATGGGAATTGCCAACACCATGCTCATGAGCGTTCTGGAGCGGACCCGCGAAATCGGCATCATGAAGGCGGTCGGGGCCGCCGGCGCGCACATTCAATTCATCTTCCTTGCCGAAGGAGCGCTCATCGGCGCGGTCGGGGGCGCGCTGGGCCTGTTGATGGCTTGGGCCGTCTCCTACCCCGGCGATGCCTGGGTGCGGTCGATGGTGGCGAGGGAGATGAACATCGAGCTGAAACAGGCGATCTTCGTGTTCCCGCCCTGGCTGGCGCTGACGGTGATGCTCTTTGCCTTGTTGGTAACGACGCTTGCCGCCGTTTACCCGGCCTGGCGAGCAGCCAGAATCGATCCGGTCGCCGCCTTGCGGCACGAATAAGAGCGCCCGGCCCGCGAAGGCATGCCAACGACGCCCGAGCCGACTGGGGTGGCGAGAACTCGCCCACCGCTTCACGCCGCCTCCGGCTTTCTCACTTCGTGCACCACGAGCATGTTGTGGCCGGAGGCCATCAGGCCGATACCGCTCACCAGCACCACCTGGTCGCCTGGCGAAAGATTGCCGGTTTTCAGTCCCCACTCTTCAATGTGCCGGATGAGTTCGTCGCTCTGCCGCGTGGAGATGTTGTCCAAGGGGGTTACGCCCCAGAAAAGGCACATCTGCCGCGATACGGCGGGCAGGTCGGAGACGGCTACGATCGGGACGTGGGTTCGCAGCTTCGACAATGCCAGGGCCGTGGCGCCGCTGTGCGTGGCCACGACGATCAGCCTGGCGTCGAGCTGCGAGGCGATGAATTGCACGCCGTAGACGACCGCCTCCGTGACGCGGTGCAGATCTTCGATTTTCATGTCGCTGAGCGGTTGCGGCGGGCGTCCACGCAGCAGAGGCTCCGTGGCTACGGCGATGCGGTTCATCATCTCCACCGCGGCGCGGGGATATTTGCCCACCGCCGTCTCGCCAGAAAGCATGCAGGCGTCGCAGCCGTCGAGAATGGCGTTGGCCACGTCGGTCACCTCGGCCCGCGTCGGACGTTGCGAGTGCTGCATGCTGTCGAGCATCTGGGTCGCGATGATCACCGGCTTACGGTGTCGGTTGCAGCAGGCCACGATCTGCTTTTGCGCCACCGGCGTGCGAGCCACGTCGATTTCCACCCCCAGGTCGCCGCGGGCCACCATCACTCCGTCTGCGGCGGTTACGACTTCTTCCAGGCGGCTGAGGGCTTCCGGCTTTTCGATTTTGGCGATCACCATGGCGCGAGAACCATGCGCCCGCAGCACGGCCTTGAGCGCCAGCACTTCGTCGGGCGAACGTACAAAGCTCAGCCCGACGAAATCGACGCCGTGCTGCGCGGCCCAGATGGCATGTGCGCAATCCTCCTCGTTCATGGCTGGCAGACCCAGCTTGACGCCGGGCAGGTTAATCCCCTGCCGGCTGCGGACGATACCGGGTTGCGTAACCCGGCAGACCGCAACGTCGGGACTCCGCTCTTCCACAACCAGGCTCACCGTTCCGTCGGCGAGCATGACGCGGTCGCCGACCTTCAGCTCGTCGATCAGCCGGGCGTAGTTGGACACCAGTTCGTCGGCCCGGGAAGAGGTTTCCCCGCGCACGAAGCGCAGGCACGTGTCCTGGGAGCATTCCACCTCCCCGCCGGGCAATTCGCCAAGCCGGATTTTGGGGCCGGCCAGGTCGGCCAATACGCCGACCGGCCGTCCCACCGTTTCGCTTACGCGGCGGATCGTCTCGAGGTTGACCTGCTGCGCTGGAACGCCGCCGTGGGCCATATTCAGACGAAAGATGTCGGCCCCCGCGCGCACCAGCTCGGCAAGTTGATGTTCTTCACGGCAGGCAGGTCCAACCGTGGCAATGACCTTGGTGCGAGTGAATGAGGGGACGGAGTCGATGTCGGCCATGACGCGAGCTACCTGGTGTTCCGTTGACGAAGAGCCCGCACAGCGCCCATACTGCGCGCGCCGCGTTTTACCCGGATGTTTTTCGCCGGGATGAGGGGTGCGAGACACACCGCGGCGAAGCAGCCAAACGGACGAGCGTCTGGCAAATTGCGGCTCGATCTCGTCGGAGACCGAGTCGATGTTTAAGGACACTTTAGCGAAATAACCAGCCTGTTGCCAGTGCCGATTGGCGCGAATCCTTTACCGCTTCCCATAATGGACAACGAGACCCATCTAGCCGCTGACGATGGTCGAGAGTTGCCACGCCGCCGCAGGCTGCGGGCGAGCGACGTGGCGGTGGGAGCGGCGGTGGGTGGTTTGCTGACGGCGGTCGTTTTGATCGCCGTCTCGCGCCGCTCCGCCACGCCGCCCCTGACGGCCGAGTCGCTGGAAGCCGCGAGAACCTTGTGGCAAAAGAATTCCGCCTCGAGTTATCGAATGGACGTCCGAGTGACGGGGCGCCAGCCGAGCCGCTACCATGTGGAGGTGAAAGGGGGAAAGCCGGTGAGGGTACTGCGGAACGACCACGAGATTAACCGCCGCAATTGGCCGTACTGGACGGTGACAGGTTTGTTCGACGTCATCGAGCACGACGTCGACTGCGCCGCGGACCCGACACGCGGCTTCGGGGCGCAGCCCGGCAGCACGGCCGTTCTGCGGGCCGATTTCGATCCGCACTACGGCTATCCGCGCAAATTTGAGAGACTGATCCTCGGCGAGCCGCAACTCGACATGACCTGGGAAGTGACCAACTTCGACGACGAGGCGGCGATCAATCGGTGATGAGCGTCTGGCAAGGGAAGGTCGTCGTGGTGACCGGCGGATCGAGCGGGTTGGGCAAGGCCATCGCCGCAGCCTTCGCCCGGCGCGGCGCGCAGGTGGTGATCGCGGCCCGGCGGGCCGACCTGCTGGCCGCAGCCGCCGACGAGTTTCGGACGCTCGGTCTCGAGGTGGCGGCCGTCGCCGCCGACGTCACGCGGGCCGACGACGTGGAGCGGTTGTTCGCCAGGACGATCGAGCGCTTCGGCCGGCTCGACGTGCTGGTGAACAACGCGGGGCGCTCGATGCGGCGGTTGATCGCCGAGACGACGGCCGACGATTTCCGCGAGCTGTTCGAGCTGAACGTGGTGGGACTGGTGCGCTGCACGCGCGAGGCCCTTCCTCATTTGCTGGCTGTGCGCGGTCACGTGGTCAACGTCGGCTCGCTGGCCGGAAGATCGGCCGCGCGATATATCGGCGCCTATCCGGCCACGAAGTTCGCCGTCACGGCGTATTCCCAACAGCTCCGGTTAGAACTAGGCCCGGAAGGGCTTCACGTGTTGCTGGTTTGCCCCGGCCCAATTGCCCGCGAGCAGCCCCGCGAGCAACCCCAACCATCCGACAAGGCCGGCGGCCTGCCGGCCAGCGCCCACCGGCCCGGCGCCGGGGTGCGAACCAGGCTCCTTTCTCCGGAACGGCTGGCTGCCGACATCGTGCGGGCGTGCGAGTCCCGCCGCAGCGAGTTAATTCGTCCCCGCTCGGCGCGGCTTCTGTTTATCCTGCAGCAGATTTCGCCACGCCTGGGCGACTGGCTGGTGAAACGGCTGACGTGAGACGGTCGTGGTGCGGGCAACAAGCACGCTGAGACACAGGCAGTTACAGCCAAGGCTGGCGAGCGCCGGCAAGGTTTTCCGCGCCCCGGCGGCGTTCTCGCAGGCTGGGAATTCTGCGCAGCTTTTCGCTCCTGAGTGTGAGCCGGCCGTCAGCCGATTGCAGATTGTGCCGAAGGTATCCCGCTTGCCGATGAAGCGCGGTACGCCGGCGTTGCGCATCAAACTCAAGACCGGCATACCACCGGCTCCAGGACGGAGCCGCTTTCGCGGCCGCCGTTGCAAGGCAGCCTTAAGAAACCGAGGGAGACCAAGGCCATGCGTCGAAGGGTTGTATGCCGGCTGCTGCCGCTGGTGCTACTGGCGGCCACCGTGAACGGCGTTCGCGGCGACGATGACCAGAGTTGGGTTGGCCGCGACGTGTTGGCCAGGTCGGTTCGCTTCCAGCCGCGCGCCGGGGGCCGCGTCTCCTCCAGGTCGATCGTGTGCGTTCGGACCGTCAAGCAGGCCAAGGGGGATTGGCTGGCGGTTGGCGACGGCTGGATGCGGCGCAGCGAGGTCGTTCCGGTTGAGGAGGCCATCGCCTGGTTCACGAATCAAATCGAGCGTCGGCCGACGGCCTTTGACTACGTGAGCCGCGCCGCGGCGCGCAGCGCTTGCGGCGATTACGAAGGCGCGGCGAGCGACTGTTCCGAGGCTCTGCGTGTCAGCCCACGTTTCTACACCGCGTATTATCACCGGGCGGCCGCACGATCCGAACAAGGACGTTTTGAGGAGGCGGTTCGCGACTACGACGCCGCCCTGCGGCTGAATCCGGCTTTGGCTGGGGCTTACGTCGATCGCGGCGCCGCCAAGCTGGAACTGGGCAACTATCCGGGCTCGCTCTCCGACGTGAATCGCGCCCTGCGTCTCTCACCACGCAATCCCGACGCCTACTACGTGCGGGGCGTGGCCCGTTACCACCTGCACCAGTACGGCGGGGCCGTGGGCGACTTGAACTATGCTTTGCGGGCGAAGCCGGACCGGGCCGTGGCCTACGACGTTCGCGGCGCCTGCAAGCAAGAGCTTGGCCAGCTCGACGCAGCGCGCACGGATTTCGACAAAGCGGTCGAGCTCGATCCGACGATCGCCAGTGCTCGTCGCGACAAGTTGCGGTAGTTGCTACCGGGTCTTGTCCACTTCGGTTTCGACCCGGCGGACCACCGGCCCGTAGACCCGCTCGAGTGCTTCCAACACCGCCCGAGCCAGGAGCAGGTTGCCGCGGCGGTTGGGGTGCAGGCCGTCGTCGCTCAGGTACGGGCCGCCCAACCACATGCCCGGTGGCGCGACCGGACTGCTGAGAACAAATTGCCGAATCACCGCGTCCGAGATGAGGGCCACGCCCTGTTCGCGAGCAATCTGGCGTTCTAGACCCGCGTAAGGATCGACGACGAACCCTCGCGGCACCTCGATGAGCACGACTTCGGCGTTCGACTGTCTGGCCGCTTCGACGAGCGCTTCAATGTTGGCCTTGGTCAACGCCCGGCTGGCCGACTTGAACAAGCTCGAATCTTTCAGGAAATCGTGGCCGCCGAGCTCGATCACCACAATCTGCGGTTTCGCGGCCACAAGGTCAGGCAATTTCCTCAGGGCCTCGGCTGAAGTAACGCCCGGCTGGCCGAGATTGACGACCGGCACAGCGACCATTTCCGCCAGCACTTCGGGGTAGCCGCCGTTTTTGGTATACGACGTCAGGCTGTCGCCGATGCAGACGATCGGCCGGCCGTCGAGCGCCCGAGCGGCATGGTTCACGCGCACGGCGCGGCGGGAATCGATGGCGAAGCCCAGCCAGGTCACCCACACAAGGACGGAAATCAGGTAGCGGCGATCTTTGTGGGTCGACCGACTGACCGCCGAGACCGCGATGGCGGCTAGAACGGCGGCCATGAAAGCCCACAGCCCCAACGGCCAGTCAACCCTTTTTACCAGAACCACGAGCACCGGCGCAATCAGCAACATGATCGCCCGTTGCCTCCGCACGGCGGCCGCCGTGTAGGCGATGAGCCAGCATGCGGTCATGGGCACCATTCCGGACGGGAAGGCGAGTAGCGAAGCCGCCAGGGGCACGACCAACGCCACGGTGCGGCCGATGCGGCGCGCTGAGGTGAGAACGGAACGACCTTGGTCCGTCATTTGGGCCCCTCGCCGGTGCCAGGAAGCGCAGGAAAACATTTCATTGCTGTTCCTCTTTCGATATAGTTGCCGGCGGAGGAACCCACCATGCTTTCATTTCTGAATCGTGGCGTTCGGTTGTGTGACGGCATTTCCCGCCGCGAAGTGCTGCGGGTCGGCGGCCTTGGATTTACCGGCCTGCTGTGGTCGGACTGGTTGCAGGCACGCGCCGCCCAGACGGCTCCGAGCCGGCAGCCGGCCGTAGGGTCGTTCGGCAAAGCGAAAGCCTGTATCTTGATCTTCAATTACGGCGGCCCTTCGCACATTGACAGCTTCGATCTCAAGCCGGAGGCGCCGGTCGAGATTCGCGGAGAGTTTCAGCCCATCGCCAGCTCGGTGGCCGGCACGTCCGTCTGCGAGCACCTTCCGCGTCTGGCGGCGATGGCCGATCACTACACCATCGTGCGCTCGGCGAACCACGTCGACAACGACCACGCCGTCGGCGCCTACCTGGCGCTGACCGCGCATCCCCATCCGCGGTCGCGGCCGCTGGGGGTGGAGCCGGCGGCGACGCCGCAAGACATGCCCTCGCTGGGCTCCGTCGTCAGCAAGCTGGGCGCGGCCGATCAATCGATGTTCCCCTACGTGACGCTCGGTGAGCTGCGCCACTTCGGCAACAAGGACAGCATGGGGCAGAACGCCGGCTGCCTGGGACACGCCTACGATCCGTTCGCCGTGCCGTTTACGCAGCCGATGGGCGGCGACGACGTGCGGCTTGATATGCGGGTCGTCGGCTCGATGCTGGGTGACGCTCAGTCCGCCGGCCAGAAGCTGGACGGCCGGCGACAACTGCTCGACCGGATGAACGGCGCCTTGCCCGCCCTGGAAAGCATGTCCAGCACGCGCGACCTCGACGGCTTCCGCCGCAAGGCCTACGAGTTGCTCGCCTCGCCAGCCAGCCGAGACGCCTTCGATCTGGCCAAGGAACCTCAACACATCCGCGACCTTTACGGCGACTCCCCCTTCGCCCAGAACTGCATGCTCGCCCGCCGGCTGGTCGAGGCGGGCGTGCCGATGGTCACGGTCTACTCGGTGGCTAACCGCGATTGGGACACGCACGACAACAATTTCAAGAGTTTGAAGAACACGCTGCTGCCGGTCACCGACCGTGGCCTGTCGGCCCTGCTGCACGATCTCAGGGACCGCGGCCTGCTCGACGAGACGCTGGTGGTGTGGATGGGGGACATGGGCCGGACGCCGCTGGTCAACAAACAGGCGGGCCGTGACCACTGGTCGTTCTGCTATTCCGCCGTGCTGGCGGGCGGCGGCGTTCGGCCGGGCCAGGTATACGGTTCATCCGATCGCAACGCGGCCTACCCGGCTTCACAGCCGGTCAGTCCCGCCGATCTGGCGGCCACCATTTATCACTGCCTGGGGATCAACCCACGTTCGCAGGTGTCCGACCAGCAGGGCCGGCCGCTTCACATCACCCTCGGCGAGCCCGTGCACGGGATATTGGTGTAAGGCCACGGCCCTACAAGCCGCCGGCTTCCCCAGCGATCGTGCAGGCAAACTCGAACCGCACGGCGACTTTCCCACGGCACAAAACCTTGGCCTTGAGAAAGAAGGCGTCGGCGAGGCGCTCGACGAGCTCGACGTCCAGCTCGATCGTTTCTCCGGGAGGAATCATGCGTTTGAACTTCACGTCGTTCATGCGCGTGGCGACAGGCACGCCGGTCGCATCCCCCACGTGTTGCGCCAGCAGAATCGCCCCGGCCTGCATCGCCGCTTCGCACAAGAGGACGCCCGGAGTCAGCGGACGACCCGGGTAATGCCCCTGATAGAAAAACTCGTCTTCGCGGAACGTGCGACGGCAGACGATTCGCTTTTCGCTTCGCTCGACAACCTCGTCGATGAACAGAAACGGCGGGCGATGCGGAATGGCGGCTTCGATGTCAGGTTGCGTCATTGATTTCCGGCCTTCGTCAAACAACTTCGGAAGAAAAAATTCGCACGAAAAGGTCGATGACGAACCATGATATAATAAGACATGCCAGAACTTGCCCGATTCCAAGGAATCATTATTCGCATGTACGCCGAGCCGGCTGTTGGGCATCACCGACAACACTTTCACGCATATTATCAGGACAGCGTGGGCGTTTATGGAATAGACGTCATCGAGCTTATCGCCGGTTCCTTGCCGCGGCGTCAGCACCGCCTCGTCGAAGCCTGGGCCGAACTTCATCAGGACGAGCTTTTGGCGAACTGGACGCGGCTCCAGGCGGGGCAGCTACCACTTCCAATCGACCCGTTGCGATGAGGTGACGCTCATGGAGCATCCAATCTGTCGCGTTGTCTCCTTCGATGTTGTGCGGCCCTTTACGCTACGTGTTACGTTCGACGACCGCAGCAGTCAGGTCATCGACTTCTCGGCGGTTCTCGAAGGAGAGATGTACGGTCCGTTAAAGGACTTGTCGATCTTCAACGAAGTTCAGCTTGATCGTGAGGTTCACACGCTGGTGTGGCCGAACGGTGCGGATTTCGATCCGGCGACGTTACACGACTGGCCGGAAAGGCTGCCGACCCTGAAGGCAATGGCACAGCGATGGGCAAGGACGACGCCTCAGGGCACATGAACCACAGGCGTGCCTCTTATCGGCACGTGTCGCGAAAGGCCGTCGAGTTAGCCGCCTACGTCGCGGCGGCGTGTGCCTTGGCGTTGCCTGCCGCCTTGAGCAGGTAGGCGTCGACGTCGTTGGCCACGATCACGCCGTAGTTCATCGCTCCCAGCCAGCCCGACATGATGATCCCCACGCTGCCGGCGTGGTACAGGCCGCCGACCTGCTCCGGCACGGCGCGGCTCACCGCCAGCCCCTCGAACTTGGTGCCGAAACTCGCTCCGCCCCAATGCCGCGTGTAGTGCTCGAAGGTCCGCGGCGTCGATGCCTCGACGTGGTCGAGCCTCTCGCGAATGTCGGGCACGTAGTTGCTCACCGCCTCGAGCGTGGTCTCGATCAAATCGGCCTTGCTGGCCTGGTAGTCTTCTTCGGACAGATTGGCCCAGTCGGCGTAGTTGGCGTTGGTGCTGGAAACGATGAGCGATCGATTGCTTCCCGGCCGCGTGCGCGGGTAGTAGAAAGAATAGGTGCGGCTGGTGATGTTGCGGCTCAACAGGGCTTCGGTGCGAAACAGCGGAGCCGTCGAGCTGAAGAGCAGGTCGCCAGAGGCCTCGTCGAGCTCTTCGCCGGGCCGCAAGGCCATGTAAACCTGGCAGCTCGAGTTGTTGAGCCGCACCGCCTTGGCCTGCTCGACGAACGAGCCGTCGAAATGCTCTTCGCCCACGAGTTGAAGGAGGGTCGCCTTCAGGTTGGAGTTAGAAACGACGGCGCCCGCCCCAATCCGGCGGCCGTTGACCGTCACCCCCTCCACCCGCCCGCGGCGAACGTGAATCTTTTCGACGTTGGTACGGATCCGCAGATCGACGCCGTTGCGCGTCATCTCGTCGCGCATCAGGCCGATCAGCCGGTCGGTCCCCCCTTGGAACGTGAAGACGCCCTTCGACATGAAGTTCGAGAACACGATTCCGTAGCTGATGGCCGGGTCTTCCAGCGTCGATCCGTTGGCATAGGTGATCGGCTCCATGAGCAGCCGGATCACGTCCTCGCGGCCGGGAAAGAATCGCTGGAACAGCTCGCCGACCGTCGTCGCCTGGTCGTCGTAAAAATTCATGCCCCGCGCCGTGTCGAAAAAGGCCTGCACGGTCGCGGCCGGCACCTGAAACTGCTCCGTTAAGAGACGCGTAAAGTCGTCCCGGTTGAACGTCGTGGTCAGCGAGAACATCGGGTTGTCGAAGCGGATGTTCTTGAGCTGCACGATCGAGTCGGCAATCTCCTCGGTCCAATAGCGACGGCAGCTTTTGACCATGCCCACGGGGAAGCCGTGCAGCGAGATGTCGAAGATATGCCCACCGCGCCGCTTGAACCAGGTGGCCATGCCGCCGAGCTGATAGTGCTGCTCCAACAGGAGCACCGAACGGCCCGTTTTGGCCAGCGTGTTGGCCGCCGTCAGCCCGGCCAACCCGCTGCCGACGACGATCACGTCATAATGGTCGCGTGCCTCTTTAAGAAAATCTTTGGACATTCCCGACGCTCATCCTTCTGCCCTGAGCAAGTGCTGATTCGCCATGCTGATGCCGCTCACGATAGATCCGATAATACCGACGAAGCCCTGGTCTGTCCCGCAGATAAACAGATTCTTCAGGTGCGTCGTGCCGTCGTACCGCTTTCTCGTGGCGCCGTAGACGGCGCCGTTGTCGTGCCCGGTGAACCGTTGAATCGTGACCGGCGTGAACATGTCGGTGGCGATTACGTGGCCGCGGAAATCGGGTACGAATCGCACCGTCGAAGCGAGCATGCGGTCGTACCAGTGCAGCTTGGCCAGCCGGTATTCCTCGTCGGCGAGCGCTCGCCAGCGGTCGTGGTCGGCCAGCATCGTCACGCGGATCATCCCTTCTTCCAGGGGCTCGTCGTAGACAAAATTGTTTGGGGAACAGACCACGCCGCTGCGCAGGTCCAGCAGGTCCTCGGCCTTCCGCCAATCGAACGTCGGTGAGTCGTTGAAGAACACCACGGTCTGGTCATGCCCAAGCTCGCGAGGCTGACAATCAAGCACGGCCATCGCCTCGCAAAACGAGAGCTGCCCCGCCGTCGACGGCTCGATCGGCGGAGCGTCGCCGCAGAGCCGCATGGTCTCACACCAGCCGGCGCTGGATAGGACATTTCCCGCGGCGAGCTCCGTGCCGTCTTCGAGCACGAGCCGCCGCACCGCCCCTTCTTCGACAGCCAGCCTTTTCACGCCCGCGCGCAATCGCAGCTCGCCCCCCAGCCCCCGGAAACGGCGAACGAGCGACTTCAAGATCAGTCTGACCCCGGCGGCCGGCCTCGCCAGCCCTTCCAAAAAGATGCTGCGGAACATGATGCAAAACTGGGCAAAGTCCATATCTCTTTGCCGAGCGCTGCCATAGTACATCAGCGGACAGAAGAGCATTTCGACCAGAAGGGGATCGGTGATGACGCTCGAAACGACCTCGCGGGCCGACCGTTCGGCGTTGGTAAAATCGAGATCGTCGTAGTCGGCGATTTGCCCGACCAGCCGCTCGAAGTTGTCTTTCTGGGCCCGGAACCGGTCGTGAACCTGCGAGCGGAAATACTCAAAATCGTTGTTGAAATCCAGCGTCACCCCGGGAAACGCGATTCGCGAGCCGACCTGCGGCCGTAGCGACCATTCGTCCCAACTCATACGTAGCTGCCGCAGCAGCCTGGCCAGCGGTCCCTTCTTGGCCCCCTTGGGCGTGAAGTTGGTCACCGCGTGCAGGCCGACGTCGTAATTGCGGCCGTCGAGCCGATAAAAGGAGTTCAGCCCGCCGATCGTCGTGTGCCGTTCCAGGATGCAGACGCGTCGGTCGTAGTAGGCGAGGCGAATGCCCGCCGCCAGTCCCGACATCCCCGCGCCGATGATCACCGTGTCGTATTGTGTGGCGTCAGACGACATGGCGTGCAGGCGATTTGGCGCGGTTGGATCGCGGTCGCCGCGGCAATTCCTTTCTCGCCTTGGATGCCACCCGCTTTGCCGGGTGGAGATTCACGTTGGTCGTCGATCGTAGATCGCACGAACGTGAGACTCCCTCGGGCAAAGCCGAGGCATCGTTGGAAGCGGCACCGACCGTCGTTTACACCTTTTGCAGGTCTTTCATCAGGGGCTCGAGGTAAGCCACGGTGCTATCCATGCTGCGCAGCTCCATGTAGTCGTCTTCGGGAATCTGCACGCGGTAGCGCTTGCGCAGCTCCATGACGATGTCGAGAAAATCCATGCTGTCGAGCTCAAGCTGCTCGCGAAACGGCACGTCGTCTTTCAACTGGCTGAGATCTTCGTCGGGCGCGATGCCCGACAGAATATCCAAAACGGCCTCGCGGATGTCCGCCGTGGTCATAGATTAGGGTTGAGGGCTTAAGGGTTAGAGTTTGAGTTAAGGTTGGACCGGAGGGGTCAGACGCCGTCGCCTCGTCAGACTTTGCTGACGATCAGCACGGAATTGATCCCCAGCATGCCGAACGAGTTGTTGAGGATCGTCCGGGCGCGGGGCATTTCGCGCGGTTCGTTCATCACCAGTCCATCGATCGCGCATTCCGGGTCGAGCTCGTCGACGTTGATTGTAGGATGGCACACCCGATCGTCGAAGGCGGGCAGGTTGCCGGCAAGCTCCAAAGCGCCCGCCGCCCCCATGGCGTGTCCGATGTAGCTCTTGGCGTTGTTGAAACGGGTCGCGCCGGAACCGTTGAACACCCGCCGCAGCGCGGCACACTCCTGGGAGTCGCCCGAGGCCGTGCCGGTGGCGTGCGTGCTGACGATGTCGACCTCCGCCGGCGACATGCGGGCACGCCCAAGAGCCCGGGCCAGACATTCGGCCTGGCGATCGGGATTAGGCAGCACGAAGTCGCTGGCGTCGCTATTGAGGTGGTAGCCGGCGATCTCGCCGTAGATCTTGGCGCCGCGAGCACGCGCGTCGGAGTATCTCTCCAGCACGTACATGCAGCCCCCCTCGGCCACGACGATACCGTTTCGATGGACGTCGAAAGGCCGCGAAGCCTTGGTGGGATCGTCGTGCGAGGCGAGCGCACCCTGGCTTTTGAAGCTGGCGAAAATGCCGAACGTGCGGATGCTTTCCGAAACGCCGCCGGCCAACGCCAGGTCGACCTCGCCCAGCCGCAGCATCTGGACCCCCTGGATGAGTCCCGCGTTGCCCGCGGCGCAGGCCGCCCCGATGGTGTAGTGAGGGCCGGTTACGCCCAGGTTCAGCGAAATCTCGCCCGCCGGATTGTTGGCGACCGTCCGCGGGTTGTGGTGGTGCGACCAGTACTTCGTGTCGTAGTCGAAACCCTTCAGCTCGAAAATCTCGTTTTCGGTCTCGACATTTCCGTGCTCGGTCACGCCGACGTAAACTCCCACCTGCGCCTTGTCGACGTTCGGCCAATCGAGCCCGGCGTCGACGATTGCCTCGTTGGCGCAGTAGATGCCGACGCTGCCGGCCCGCGTGCCGCGGCGGAGGTCTTTTTTCTTCTGATACCTCAGCTCGTCGAACGTGCAAACGCCGGCGAGCGTCTTGCCCACATAACGGATCTCATAGGGGCGCACGCCGCTGCGGCCGGCCAGCAGGGCCTCGCGGAACTCCTTGAGCGAGTTGCCGTTCGGCGCCGTCAGGCCGACGCCTGTGATGACGATGCGGTGGCTGTCGGGCGTACCGGCGACCATTCGGCGGGAGACATCCTTAAAGCGGGTTGAAACCCTTGAAACTACCGGCTAGCGCGACCGTTGACAAGCGGCTGTTGGGTAGTGAGGGGTAGTGATTCCTTTCGATCGAGCTGTCAGAAAAAGGGCGCGCAGAGCCGTAAATGGACCAATCCAGGCAAAACGAAGCGACGCAATGGCAGAGATTGGCAGACAACGGCAGACATTGGCAGACAACGGCAGAGATTGGCAGACAAGGGCAGAGATTGGCAGAGATCGGCAGACAATGGCAGACACTGGCAGAGATTGGCAGACATCGGCAGGCCGCGGGCGATGATGAACTGATCTGGCGTTGGCCGCCGGCGCCCTACGGGGTCCGCCGCGATGGATGAAGGCAGCGAATGTCGCCCTTGGAGTGCCGCGGCTTCGCCTGCTCAGGCATCTCGCCGCCACGGCGGTTGAGCGGCCTTGAGACTGAATTGAGCCGGGGTGCAACCACACGTCAGGCATGACTGCGCGCGAGGGGGGCCCGTTCCGACCCATTCCTCGGCCTCCTATCGCTTAACCTCGGTCTTCGATTGCTCCCCTTGTCTAGCTGGAAACGTTTTTCAGTCAAGTGATGTTTGCTCTCGGCTCCGAAGAGTTCACGACCGGTCCACTTTGACGCCCCGGCACGCAGCCGGCTTTTGAAGGAAAGGGACCGCGCGGCGGCACAACGTCGCGCGGTGCCGCTCAGGCCTCGCTTGCTGAACCCGCCGGACTACCAGACATGAGCCTGGATTTCGCCGGCCCACACAACCCGAAGCTTAAGAGCGTAAGCGGGAGCGCAACGCGATTTATCGTCCCAAGCTTCGGGCTTCTGTCGGCGCAGTCTGCGGCGTGAGCGCAGCCGCTTCCCATCGATCGAGATTCGCGAGAATAGTCGACGGAAGCGGACGGCGCTTCTACGCTTGCGCTACGGATTGGGCGGGTTCTCGCCCGACTGCTTCACCGTGTCCTTGTGTTCGATTTCGGTGGTGCCTCCCGGGCCCTTGATTGTCTCGGTGGTTTTCGTGGTCGACTTGTGGTCGCAGCCGATGGTTGCGGCAAAGGAAACGAGCCAAAGCATGGCGACAAACGCGACTCTTTTCATGTGAGTACTCTCCTTGGTGTGTTCTGTGCGACGAAACAACAATCGACGTTGTCGACGCACTTCTCGCGCCGGTTTTCAAAAGAATTCAAGTACCCCGCGGCGAAAAAAACTGCCCGCGGTAAGGCACGAGGCGAACCCCGCCAATCGGCCTGTAAAAACGGGCGCGCCGCAGAAACAAGGTGAGGCTCGTGCTGGCGCCCGGCGACTCAGATTGGAGTTGCCGTGCCCACCGGAGAGCCTCAGTTTGCCGGCGCTGTTGCGAGGGGCGGCGTTCTCACCGTCGATGCAGGCCGATGAACCAGCCACTGCGGCGGCGCCACGCGCGAGGCAGCGCACATCGCCGCCAGCGAGGCGAGCGAATCGACCCGCAGCCGCTGATAAACTGCGGACCTGCGGAATTGTACCGTCCGAACGCTGACTCCCAGGCGCTTTGCCATCGTCTTGCTGGGAATGTCTGCCAGCATCATCTCCATCACGCGGCGCTCGTCGTCGCTAAGCAAGTCCAATCTCGCTTGAAAGTCGTTGAACTGCGAGGTCTCGCTCAAAATCCGTTCGTGGTGGGCCAGGGCGTCTTTTAAGGTGTCCCACAGGTGATGGCCCCGACAGGGTTTCTCCAGAAACGCGAACACGCCCTTCTGAACGGCGGCAACCGCCAGCGGAATATCTCCGTAAGCCGTGACCATGACGACCGGCAACAGAACGCGCCGGGCAAGCAATTCGTCGAAGACTTCCAGCCCGTTGCGTCCCGGCATGCGGACATCGAGAACAATGCACCCGGCATGTTCCGGCTTGCAGTTCGCCAGAAACGCTTCGCCGTCTCGGAAGCAGAAGACCTGAACCTGCAGCGTCTCCGCAACCGCCGCAATCGATTGACGGCTGATTTCGTCGTCGTCCACGACAAACACGGAAGGCAGGCTCACCATCGCCTCATTGCTCCGTCTTCGATAGTCCGCGCGCGGCGTTCCTGGGACAAAACCTTGGGGCGAGCGTCGCCGCCGACCGCCTGGTTGCGACGTTCTGACCTCTCTCCAGACGAACCATCCAACGACAGTCGAGTGGCAGTTGGCTGCCTACTTTATCGGGGGACGGGCGAATTTCACTTTACGCAAGGGAATGAGGAAATCCCTCACCTTTTGGGGGCGTGGCCCCAACAGATTGCATGCCGTCTCGCGCGTCGTTGCCAGGAGGCGGCCGATCCTCTTAAACTCAGGGCCGCTTCAACGCTGAACCGCTGCCGACAAAACCGTGGTCGAAATTGCTTTTCACGGCGCCGCCGAGACGGTGACCGGGTCCAAATACCTGCTTTCCGCCGGCAACGCCCGCCTGCTTATCGATTGCGGCCTGTTTCAAGGGCTCAAAGAGCTGCGGTTAAGGAACTGGCAATCGCCGCAATTCGATGTCGCCGGTTTGGATGCCGTCGTGCTCACGCACGCCCACATCGACCATGTCGGTTACTTACCGCGGTTGGTAAAGCTGGGCTTCAACAGGCCCGTCTGGTGTACCCCGGCCAGCCGCGATCTAGCCGAGATCATTCTGCGCGACGCCGCCGTGAACCAGGAGGAAGAGGCCGAGTACGCCAACCGCAAAGGCTACAGCAAACATCACCCGGCGCTGCCCCTCTTCGACCAAAATGACGTGGGGCGCAGCTTGCGGCTCTTGCGGACGGTCGACCGCCGGACGTGGTTCAATCCGGCCGGTCCGATCTGGTGCCGCTACCACGACGCCGGACACCTGCTCGGTTCGGCCATGATCGAGGTCGAGGTTCGCGGCGCCGCGGCTCCCTTGCGCATTCTTTTCTCGGGCGACGTGGGGCGATTTAACGCGCCTCTCTATCACGACCCGGCTTCGCCGCCGGCCTGCGATTACCTGGTTTGCGAGAGCACCTATGGCAACCGCGAGCACGAACCGCAGCACGTGGCCGATCAACTCTGCGAGGTAGTGCGAGCCGCGGTCGCCCGTGGCGGGGTGATGGTGGTCGCCTCCTTCGCGGTTGGCCGCGCACAGCAACTTATCTATCTGCTGGCCGTGCTGGCCGCCCAAGGGCGCATTCCGCGGCTGCCCGTCTATCTCGACAGCCCAATGGCGGTCGACGCCACGGGCATCTACTCCTCCTACGCCTCCGAACTCGATCTAAGCGAAAGCCGGCAGGACGACACGGCGCTGCGACTCGATTTTCACAACGTACACCTCGCCCGCACGGTCGATGAATCGAGGCGGATCAACTCGGTCGAAGGACCGGCCGTCATCATCAGTTCATCGGGCATGATGGTGGGCGGACGTATTCTGCACCATTTGCGACAGCGTCTGCCTGACGCTCGCAACACCATCGTTCTGGGCGGCTTCATGGCAGCCGGCACCCGCGGCCGGCAGCTTCAAGAGGGGAAAAAGGCGATTCGCATTCACGGCGGCCTGGTGCCCGTTCGCGCCGTGATCGCCCAGGTGTCGGCCTTGAGCGGACACGCCGGTCATTGCGAACTGTTGCGATGGCTCGAGCCGCTGGCCCCCCCGCGGCGCACGTTTCTCACGCACGGAGAGCCCGAGGGCGCCCGTGCCCTCGCGGCCGAGTTGCACGACAAGCGCGGCTGGAGAACGTACGTGCCTCGAATGTACGAGCGCTTTGTGCTCCGATAGCGACCGAGGGATGGCGGCGACTACGGTTGCCGCGTCACCGACCGCCCAAACCATGTCAGATCAAGGGGTCGCCGGAGTGGATTTCCGCCCCGTTGGTATGGAGGATTCGGAGCGCTTCGTCGTATCGATCCTCGGTGCGAACCGTGACGATAATCCGTCCCGCGTGGACTTCCTCCTCATATCGTTGGGCTTGTCGGCGTGACATACCCGCGGCCACAAGTGCGCCCACAATTCCGCCCCCTGCTGCGCCGGCGACCGCCGTAGCCACCACGCCGCTCAAGAACCCACCCAATACCATCTCGCCCAGGACAGGCAGAAGTTCCACCTCAACACCGATCGCCCACAGCCCTCCCAAGCCGGCGCCCGTCACAATCCCACCCAGGGCTCCATCCGCGATCTTGGCGTCGTGGGCGTTGGGCTCGCTCGGGATCTGAGTCACCTCCACGTTGCGGGCAATGAGGCCGATTTCCTTCTCGATGAATCCCGCCTCGCGAAGCTCATCCACTGCCTGTTGCGCCAACCTCAGTTTTTCGAAAACTCCTACGACCGTCGTGTGTTGAACCGTGGCCATGGTTTTTCCGCCTTTCCGGTGATAATACCGACCCCTGCCTAAGTATTCGCGCGCGAAGCAAAGGTTTCAACGAGGAAATCCCTGCTTTTTCTTTCAATTTCGACGCCCGAGAGGGTCGCAACTAATGCGCCGCGGCCTTGCTAAAACGGCCGCGCTGAGCCAAGCTCATTAAATGAATTCGGAAACCGCGTCTTCCAGGTGGTACCGAAACCTGGTTCTCGCCACGATCGGTATTTTCCTGATTGTCCTGGCCGCTTTCTTCACCCGTCGTAAGCCTGACACCGGGCCGGCGGCCGAGTTGGAACAGATGCTGCTCGTGGAGCGCGACGTCGTCTCGACCTACGATGAGGCCAAAAAGGCCTTCGCCGAGGGGAAGATTGACGCCCAGACCTTCGTGGACGTGATCAAAAGCGAGGTGCTGGCCCCCTGGAGGGAGGCCGAAGCGCGCTTTCGCAAGGTCGACGCCGACAAGCTGTCTGACAAAGGAAAGAAGCTCTTCGAGTCGCTGGAGAAATCGATGAAGCTCCGCGAACAGGCGTGGGGCCTGGTCGTCGATTCGATCCGCGACGGGAGCGAAGAAGGGATGGCCAGCGCCGCGCAAAAGGCGGCCGAGGCCGACCGCATCGAAGACGAGATTATGGCCGAACTGGAAGCGTCTCGGGAGAGGGCCGCTGAAGACGAAGCCACGAACAAACGGCCGAAATAACCCGCCCCTCCGGCAAAGAACTGGCGTTGTGGTGCGGCCGTCTTCGGCTGCACGCCATCCTCGGATAGGCTCTAAAAAGCGGCTGTTCCCCAGACAGCCGGGGCTCGCCTCTCTTGCGGCTCCCCTTGGCGGTTACCCATGCCCAAAGTCGCGCCCCGAGGGAGCGTCGGCCCCTATCCCTCAGGGACAGAATCCATCGTGCTTGGAAACTTTTTTAATCCAAAAAACCAGAAGAAGATGTGCCGGTAGCAAAGAACCTGTCAAATGCGTTGACTTTGCCGGTTAAACTGATTTCTCTGCCTGAAAACTCCGATAACCACCGCCAATCGGCAGTCTGGTGCAATTCGGAGTCAGCTAACATGCGCAAACGGGCCTTCGGTCGGATCCGGACGCCTTTGCGTCTTTTGGGCATCCTAGCACCCGTGGTCGGGGCGTTGGCTGCCCCATTGCCCGCGTTTTGCCAAGTTCCTCCGGCTGCCGAGTCGACGCCACCACCCGGCCAGGGATGGAACGATCCAACGGCTCTTGCTGGGACGCAACCGCCGCAGCAGTCCGCGCCACCGCGGGCCTTGCAACGTCCAGGGGGACGCGCCGCGGCGCCGACGAGCGCGGTTCCCCCGCTGACGTTCCCCGCGGCCCGGGAAGCCGCAGCCATGCCGCCGAGTCCCGCCCAGCACTTCGCCGAGATGATCGAAGCCGAGCTGCCGGGCGAGCCAGGCGCGGCGCAACTGGCGTCCTACCAGCCGAGCCTGGCGGAAAGCGGCGGGCAGGACGCCCTCAACTCGCTTAACCGCCGTCCTCCCGGCTCCGTGCAGCAGCAAAAGAACGCGCCCGGGGGAGGGGCAGGCGGCATCGACCAGCGCCCCTCGGGGTCGGTCCAGCAGCAAAAGAACGACCCGAAGTTGAAATCCGGTGATGACGCGGGGTTTGAGCACGCCGTCTTTGGGCGTATCCAGGCCGACACGGTCACGATGGGCCAAAGCCAGGCGAACATCGCGCAAGTCGGCCACGCTCCCAACGGCACGGACTTCCGCCGCGCTCGTCTTGGCGTTCAGGGCACCGGCTACGACATTTATTTTTACCGCTTTGAGGTCGACTTCTCGAACATCGACCAGGTGGTTGCCCAGGTTCCGCGACTGACGGACGCGTATGCCGAAATTCGGCAGCTCGGCTATGTGGGGACGCTTCGCATGGGCGAGTTCCGCGTGCCGCTGAGCAGCGAGCGGCTGATGAGTGCCAACGATCTGACGTTCATCGAGCGCGGCCTGCCGCAGGCCTTCAATCCCGCCCGCCAGTTGGGCCTGATGCTTTTCAATTCCACGCCCAACTATCTGGCCTCTTACTACACCAATATCTCGACGTTCCAGGCCACCGACGAAGGCGAACAATTCGGCAAAGCCGGCCGCTTCGATTTCACGCAGCGGTTCGTCTTCTTACCGTGGTACGACGAACCGTCGAAAGGCCGCTACCTGTTTCATTTCGGCGGCGCGTACCAGTATCAAAACGCGCGTAACAGCGCCGTAAAGTACGGAACGCCGCCGGAAGCCGTGTTGACCTACTTCACGACCAAGAACGAGATCCCGAACTTCATCGCCACGCCCAGCATCAACGCCCGCAACGTACAGATCGCCCAGGTCGAGGCCTCGACCGTGATCGGTCCGTTGTCGTTCCAGGGGGAGTACTACGCGACCTGGGTTGATCCGACCGCTTCCGCCGGCAACCCGTTTTTCTTTCACGGGGCGTACGTCTACGCCAGCTACTTTCTGACCGGCGAACATCGGGTCTACAGTCGCGATCAGGGGTACTACACCTCGGTGACGCCGTTCACCAATTTCTTCCGTGTCCGGGGCCGCGACGGCGACATCGTCCAGGGATCGGGGGCGTGGGAGATCGCGGCCCGCTTTTCGACCATGAACTTGAGCAGCAAATCGATCCAGGGCGGCCGGCTCAACGACGTCACCCTGGGCGTGAACTGGTATCTCACCCGTCAGATGAAGGTCATGGCCAACTATATTTATGCCATGAACAACGTCCACAACCTGGCGACCTCCGCCAACGTCTTCGAGACGCGCTGCCAGGTAGTTTGGTAGACCCAGGATAACGGAGGAAGGTGTACCGCCCGCTGCGCGAAATGGATTCGGATGCCGAATCGCGGGTCACCGCCGCAGCCTGCCAGGCGGGCTTTTGAAATAGTCCGATTTATCCTGATCTCCCCTCTTTGCCGATCAAGGAAGATGACCCGGCGGCGCGGACGACTCCCGCCGTCCCAGTGGAATCGACCCGGAGGGGGGACCGATGCGCACCTGTCTGAGTGCCGTGACGGCGATCGCCGTCGTCCTGGCCGTCGCACACGCTCGAGCCGGCCACTTTTGCGACCATTGCGGCTGCCAGCGGGACTGCAAAAAGGTCTGCCGGCTGGAAGTCAAGGAGAAGAAGAAAAAGGAAATCGAGTACTCGTGCGAGTGCGAGGATTTCTGCGTGCCGGGACCGAGCAAGCGGTGCGGTTACCTGGTGGATCGCAAGTGCAAAGGGCATCCTCAACGCGAGTTCATCTGGAAGCCGAACTGCGCCAAGGTCTACACTCGGAAAAAGCTGGTGGCGAACGAAGTCACCAAGGAAGTCCCCGACTACAAATGGGTGGTCGAGGAATACTGCTGCGTCTGCGGCCACTACGTCAAAGTCGAAGACAAAGATAAGTCCGGCGATAAGAAGGAAGGTGGCGGGAAATCGAGCAACGACAAATCAGGGGACGACAAAAAGAAGGCCGAGTGGCCGCCCGTATTGCTCGCCGACAAAGAACCGCCGAACGAATTGCACGCAGGCACCAGCGGCTACTTTTGGGGCGACGCCCCCGACGATTCTGCCGCCGCCCAACCGTGGCCACCTGTGATTCGCGGCAGCGGCTCGTCGCCGGCCGCCCGCTTTTCGTGGAACCCGATGGAGCACAGCCGAAGGTAACGGGTGCGGCTTGCCCGGCACCTCGTTCCCGGCTTCGCCTCCCCGTCAGCCGTCTTTGGCAGCACTCTCACGAGTTCTGCCACGCAAGCTTCTCGGGTCAGCCAAAAACCCGCGGGGGAGGTCATACTCCCGCGGGGGCCAGGCCGGGACCGACGTGGTGCGGCAGGTCGGTCGGTTCCGCGCCGGGCGCTTGGCCGCGTACCACAAGCGAATAGAGGGCCGGCACGAGGAACAAGGTCGTGACCAACCCGGCCAGCAATCCGCCGATCACCGCCCGACCCAAGGGCGCGTTCGCCTCGCTGCCGCGCTCAAACGCCATGGCCATCGGCACCAGGGCGAAAAAGGCGGCCAGCGCGGTCATCACCACGGGCCGCACGCGGATCGACGCCGCCTTGCGGATGGCCTCGGTCGGCGATAGGCCTTCTTCTTGTCGCAGGTGCTGAGCAAAATCGGTGAGCAACACCGTGTTCGAGACCACGATGCCCACCATGAAAATCACTCCCAGGAGAGATTGCACGTTAACCGGGGTTCCGGTCGTGTAGAGCATCAAGACCACTCCGATTCCTCCCACCGGGACCGCGGAGAGGATGACCAGCGGCGTCACGAACGACTTGAATAGGGCGGTCATCAGGAAGTACATCAGCAGGCTCGCCAGAATGAGCCCCCACGCCAGGTTCTTGAAGGTGTCTCGCATCCGGGCGTATTCGCCGCTGAGTACGATCTTCGACCCGGCCAGCGTCTTCCCCTTGTTCACCGGATCGTAGGTTTCCCAAAGGCCGTCCCCCAACGGGCGGCCGAACTGTTCGAGCAGCTTAACCAGGTCGTCGGAGACGTGTCCCAGGTCGCGTCCCTCGACCCCCATGGTGACGTCGATCGTCGGCTGGATGTTGATGTGTTTGATTTCCGAGGGGATCGTCGCACGCCGAAGCTGGGCTAGATCCCCCAGGCGCACTTGTTTGTGCTGGGCGGCTCCGGTAATCGGAATGTTCAGCACGTCGTGCATCGACTCGATGGCCGTTTCGGGGTATTGCACGCCGACGAAATACTGGTTGTGGCTGACCGGATCGATCCAGAAATTCTTCTTGTTGAAGGAAATGCTCGAGTTTGTCGAGGCGATGACGTTTTGCATGATGTCGGCTTGAGTCAGTCCCAAGTCGGCTGCCTTAGCCCGGTCGACCTCGATCACGAAGGCGGGGGCGTCCATGCGCTGCAAAACGCGTGCATCGACGACCCCCGAGATTTGCGCCGCCTCGTCGCGGATCCGCTGGCCCACCTTGAAGACGGTGTCCTGATCGTTGCCGGTAATGCGGATGTTGACTGGCGTTGATTTTCCTTCATTCAGCGCCCCGCGAACCATGCCCCCCGCGTCAAAAGCAAAATCGATCTCGCGGAATCTCGGGTCGCTGACAAAGCCCTCTCGCAAGACACGAATATACTCCTGCGAAGAGTGGCTGCGATGTTCGGCTAATTGCACCTTGATGACCGAGTCCATCGGACCGGCGTTGGGCGTGTAGGCCGCCGACCAGTCGGGCGTGACGCCCAACTCGGAGATAAAGAGTTCCAGATCGTGGGGCGGGATTTTCTCGCGGATGAAGCTCTCGATCTGGGCAATCACCTCTTCGGTCATCTCAATGCGGCGGCCGGCCGGGGCGCGGGCGAAGATTTCAAACGCGCCCGCGTCGACCTCGGGAAAGAAATCTCGCCGCAACCGCGGACCAAAAACGGCCAACACCGCGGCCAAAAGCGAGAAGGCGATGACCGCCGTGAGCACGCGGTGCTGTAGCGCCACGTTCAGGCCTCGCACGTAAACGCCGATCCCGCGCTCGATAAGCCCTTCCCAGCGGGCGAAGAGGTTCCCCAGTGCGCCGCGCGACGGCGCAGCCTGGGCGTGGTCGTCCTCGTGACCGTGCCCGTGCGACCGCAGCCACAGGGCGCTAAAGGCCGGTACCAGCGACCGCGACAGCAAGTAGGCCGTGACCATGGAAAAGGCCACCGCCAGCGCCATGGGCCGGAAGAGGAACTGACCGACCCCCGGCATCAACGCCAGGGGAGCCAACACCAGAAACGTACAGAGCGTCGCCACCAACTCGGGCATGGCCACTTCGCTGGCACCCAGGAAGGCGGCCTCGTTGGGTTGCGACCCGAGCGACAGATGGCGGTGCGTGTTTTCCAAGCAGATGATGGCGCTGTCGACCATCGGGCCGATCGCCAGGGCCAACCCGCCCAGCGTCATGACGTTGACCGTGTTGCCCGTGTAATACAGGCAGATGATCGCCGAGAGCACCGAGAGGGGCAAAGTCATGATGGCGATCAGCGTCATCCGCCACTCGCCCAGGAAGACGAGGATCACCAACGAGCACAAGACGGAACCCAGCGCGCCTTCCTGCGCCAGCGCCGCGATCGAGGACCGCACGTAAATCGACTGGTCCATGACCAGCTTCAGGGCAATGCCCGGGCGCGTCAGCCGCGACTCCATGTCGGGAAGCGTCTCCTTGAGCGTCTCGACCACCTTCAGGGTGCTGGCGCCAAGCTGACGGTAGACGGGAATGTACACCTGGCGGCGGCCGTTCACCCGCACCACGTTCGTCTGGATGAAAGCGGCGTCCTCGGCCTTCGCCACGTCGCGCAGATACTCCGCGTTGCCGTGGCGGGCCGCCAGCGGGATCTCGCCCATCCCGCCCTTTCCCTCGACGAACTCGTACATCGAGTTCGACATCAGGGCGAAATCGAGGTCGCCGATCTTCACGTCGCCCGAGGGCACGAAGACGTTGAATTCATCGGCCGCCCGCATCACGTCGACTGGCGAAAGACCGCGAGCCTGCATCTTGATCCGATCGAGATAGAGCATCACGGCCCGCAACTTTCCTCCGAACACCACCGGCGCCGACGCACCGGGATTGCTCATGATCATGTTGCGCACTTCATAACGACCTACGTCGTAGAGAATCGACTCCGTCTCCGACGGGCTGTCGAGCGCCACCAGGCTGACCGGCACCGTGCTCGTAGGGTCGAAGGGCAGCACCACCGGCGGCAGCGTGCCCGGAGGCAGGTTCGGCATCGCCGATAAGGCGAGGGAGTTGACCTGCGTCAACGCGCCGTTGGGATCGACGTCGTCGTGAAAATAGTTGCGGACGATGCTGGCGCCGACGATCGAGCGCGATTCCTGGAGGCGAATGCCGTTGGATTGCCCGGTCCAACGCTCCATGCGGTTGGTGATATCCTTCTCGATTCCGCGCGCGGGCATGCCGCCGTAAAAGGTAAGAACCTGAACGGCCGGACTTTTAAACACCGGCAGGATGTCAAACGGGATTTGGGTGAGACACAGCACGCCCAACACCAGGATGGTGAACACCGTCACCGTGACGGCGTAGGGGTTGCGCAGCGACGCCCGAATCAGGCCGTTCATTTGCCGCTCTCCGGTGAAAAGATCTGGCCGCGGAGACCAATTCCCTCCCGCTCAGCAAAGCAGGTGCCGAAGCTGGAGGGACACCGAAGTCGGATACTAACACAGGCCGGAAGCGGTGGACAATGCCTGTGCCGCCGTCTTTTTGGACTATTTCACCGGAAAAAAGACTTACAACTCGTTACAACGCCCTTCGGCTGCGCTCGAAACACCAGAGTCTCACAGCACCTCGGCCACAAGGTGCGTGTCCACTGTTTGTACATTTCCGCCAGGGGAATGGACGGCTTCTGTGCACGCGCCGAAGACGGTTCGATCCTACATATGCCGTGCTCCTCGCATTGGATCCGGTACGACGTTGCCCGAATGTGTCCTCTCGCCCCGAGCGGTCAGGCGTTGGCTGGTGCCAGTCCGGGTCCCACATGCGCCGGTAACTCGCCGTGCTCGTGAGTCGGCCCGGAGTCCCGGACCAACAGCGAATACAGGCATGGCAGCACGAAGAGCGTCGCGGGCTCACCCGCCAGCAGGCCACCCAAAATGGCGCGTGCCAGGGGAGCGTTCGCCTCGCTGCCGTGCTCGAAGGCCAAAGCGGTCGGAATCATGGCGAAGAACGCCGCCAGCGCCGTCATCGTCACCGGCCGCACGCGAATCGAAGCTGCCTTGCGGATTGCCTCGGTCGGGGTGAGCCCCTCGTGACGCCGCAATTCCTGGGCGAAGTCGCTCATCAACACCGTGTTGGCCACCTTAATGCCCACGATGAAAATGATCCCCAGCAACGATTGCACGTTCAAGGCGCTGCCGGTGAAGTAGAGCGTGGGCAGCACACCCGCCAGGCTCAACGGCACGACCAACATCACGGTAATCGGCACCACGAACGATTTGTCGAGCGCCACCATCAAGAAGTACATCAGCAGGCTGGCCAGCACGAGCCCGATCCCCAGGTTGCTGAACGTATCCCGCATACGGGAATACTCGCCGCTAAGCACGATTTTCGACCCGGCCAGCGTCTGCCCCTTGGACGATGCCGGATCGTAGGTGGACCAGATCCCTTCTTTCTCAAGCTTGCCGAAGCTGTTGAGAACCTTCGTCAGATCGTCTGAAACGTGCCCCAGGTCGCGACCGTCCACCCCCATCGCCACGTCGATCGTGGACTGGATGTTGACGTGCTTGATCTCGGAGGGGACGGTGGTTCTCGTCAGTGCAGCCACGTCCCCCAAGCGCACCTGCTTGTGCTGGTTGCGCCCCGTCAGCGGGATATTCAGGATGTCGTTGGTCGAGTTGATAGCTGTCTCGGGATACTGCACGCCGACGAAGTACTGATTGTGACTGATCGGATCGATCCAGAAATTCTTCTTGTTGAAAGAAATGCTGGAGTTCGTCGAGGCGATCACGTTTTGCATGATGTCGGACTGGGTCAGACCGAGGTCGGCCGCCTTGGCCCGGTCGACATTGATCACGAAGGCCGGCGAATTCATGCGTTGAATGACGCGGGCGTCGACCACGCCGTCGATGCGGATGGCCGCTCGCTTGATCTGCTGGGCAATGTCGAAGACCACGTCCTCTTTCTTGCCCGTAATCCGCACGTTGATGGGGGTCGATTTGCCCTCGTTCAGCGCCCCGCGCACCATGCCGCCCGCGTCGAACGCGAACTCCAGATCCTCGAACCTTTTGTCTGCTGCGAACCCGTCACGCAGGATCCTTACATATTCCTGCGAGGTGTGGCTGCGGTGAGGCGAGAGCTGCACTTTGATCACCGAGTCCATCGGCCCGGCGTTGGGCGTGTAGGCCGCCGACCAGTCCGGAGTGACGCCGATCTCGGAAATGAACAGATCGAGGTCGTGCTCAGGAATTGTTTCGTGAATGAAATTCTCGACCTGCTCGATGGCTTGTTCCGTCTTTTCGATGCGCGTCCCCGTGGGTGCTCTGACAAAGATTTCGAAGGCGCCGGCGTCGACTTCGGGGAAAAAGTCTCGCCGCAGCCGCGGTCCGAAGAAGAACAGCACGGTCGCCAGCAGGGCAAAGCTTCCCAGGATCGTCGCCAGGCGATGGCGCAGCGCCGTGTCGAGCAACCGGACGTAGTATTCGATGCCGTGGTCGATCGTCGCCTCCCAGCGGGCGAAGGCCCGCCCGATGACGCCCAGCTTCGCAGGGTGAGCATGAGGTTCGTGCGCTCCCGGCTCGCCCGTGTCGTGTGCATGCGGCTTGAGCCAGAGGGCGCTGAAGGCAGGCACGAGCGAGCGGGAAAGCAGGTAGGCCGTGATCATGGCGAAGGCCACGGCCAGGGCCATCGGGCGGAAGAGAAACTGACCCATGCCGGGCATCAAGGCGAGAGGAGCGAGCACGAGGAACGTGCAGATCGTCGAAACGAGCTCCGGCATGGCCACTTCGCTGGCACCCAGAAAGGCCGCTTCCCGCGGCTGGGCGCCCAGCGCCAGGTGGCGGTGGGTGTTTTCGAGGCAGATGATCGCGCTATCGACCATCGGTCCAATGGCCAGGGCCAACCCGGCGAGGGTCATGACGTTAACGGTGTTTCCCGTGTAGTACAAGCAGATGATCGCCCCCAGCACCGACAAGGGGAGCGTCAGCACGGCGATCATCGTCATCCGCCACTGTCCCAGGAAGAGCAGGATCACCAGCGAGCAAAGGATCGAGCCGAGGGCGCCTTCCTGCACCAGGGCGGCGATCGACGCCCGCACGTAAACCGACTGGTCCATGACCAGCTTCAGGGCGATGCCGGGCCGCGTGAGGCGGGCCTGCATGTCGGGCAGCGACTCCTTCAGCGTGCTGACGACGCTCAGCGTACTGGCGCCGAGTTGGCGGTAAACTGGGATGTACACCTGCTTGCGACCGTTGACGCGCACGATGTTCGTTTGAATGAAGGCCGCATCCTTGGCCACCGCCACGTCGCGCAAATACTCGGCGTTGCCGTGCGCCGCCTGCAGGGGCAAGGTGCCCATGCCTTCCTTCCCCTCGACGAACTCATACATCGAGTTCGACATCAGCGCAAAATCGTTTTCGCCGATCTTCACGTCGCCCGAGGGAACGAAGACGTTGAACTGATCGCAGGCCCCCATGATGTCCATCGGCCCCAGTCCGCGGGCCTGCATCTTGATACGGTCGAGGTAGAGCATCACGGCGCGAAGCTTGCCGCCGAACACCACCGGAGCCGACGCGCCGGGGTTGCTCATGATCATGTTGCGCACTTCGTAGCGGCCGACGTCGTAAAGGATCGACTCGGTTTCTGTCTTGCTGTCGAGAGCCACGAGGCTGACCGGCACGGTGCTCGTGGGGTCAAACGGCAGCACGACAGGGGGGAGCGTGCCGGGCGGCAGGTTCGGCATGGCCGAGAGGGCCAGGGAGTTGACCTGCGTCAGCGCGCCGTTGGGGTCAACGTCGTCGTGAAAATAATTTCGCACGATGCTGGCGCCGACGATCGAGCGGGACTCCTGACGCTTGATGCCGTTCGACTGGCCGGTCCACCGCTCCATGCGGTTGGTGATATCCTTCTCCATTCCCTTGGCCGGCATTCCGCCATAGAAGGTGAGCACCTGCACCGCCGGGCTCTTGAACACGGGCAGGATGTCGATCGGGACGGCCGTCAAGGTGAGGGTGCCGAGCACCAGAATCGTCAAAGCGAAAACAACAACGGCATAGACGTTGTTGAGGGACGCGCGAATCAAACCGTTCATTAAGCAACTCCGCCACAGATTCTGAAGTCCGGCCAACTTTGGCCGGCGAGCTTGGCTGCCTTTTGCAACTCAGGTGCCAAGAAGCCATCAGCTCTCAACCGGTCGTCCAAGCATAAGGCTCGTCACACTTCGGCTGAAGGGCGGCGCCAATTACGATCTCGTCATTTATGTAAAGGCCTTTCCACGACGATTAAGATGTTTCTTTCACGCGTGGATCCGGCGCTTGCGCGCAAGATCCAACGATTCATGTATTTTTGAAAAGCAATCCGAGAAGATGAGCGCGCAACGAAGGCCAAGAAATCATCTTCGCGGTGCGTACACCGAGCGCCCTGTCACTGACCGCTTTGGCGATGAATGTTTCTCTGTCCTGGCCGTCAAGGACATGCACCTTCGGTCTAAGACGACCAAAGACTGGTCATCTCTCTGCGCACTTCTTGGGCAGGCGCTGTTGCGGTTCGGCGCAGGCCGATCGAGTCACATTAAGAAATCGAAAGGCACAGGGCATGGGCGCCGGAAATCACAAGGCTCGGCGCGCCTGACCAGCGGTCAACCGAGATCAGACGTTCAGCGCCGGTTCACCTTCGTCGGCACGCTCGTCGTGGTGCGAGTCGTGCACAACCAGCGAATAGAGCGCGGGAACGACGAACAGGGTCGTCACCATGCCGGCCAGCAAGCCGCCGATGACCGCCCGGCCGAGCGGCGCATTGGCTTCGCTGCCGCGCTCGATCGCCATCGCCATCGGGATCAGGGCGAAGAACGCGGCCAGCGCGGTCATCACCACGGGCTTCACGCGAATGGAAGCCGCCTTCCGAATCGCCTCGGTGGGCGTCAGACCTTCGAGCACGCGCAGGTTCTGCGCGAAGTCGGTCAAGAGGACGGTGTTGGAGACGACGATGCCCACCATGAAAATCACGCCCAAAAGCGACTGCACATTGATCGGCGTGCCGGTCACATAGAGCATCACCACCACCCCCACGCCGCCGACCGGCACGGCCGACAGGACCACCAGCGGCGTGATGTACGACTTAAACAGGGCGACCATCAAGAAGTAGATCAAGAGCACCGCCAGGATCAACCCGAAACCGAGGTTGCGGAAAGTGTCCTGCATGCGCGAGTACTCGCCGCTGAGCAGAATGCGGGCGCCTTTGATGGGCGCTTTCTTGTCGGGCTGGGCCGGATCGTAAGGAGTCCACGCGTCGCGCTGGTCGGCGCGCGGCTCACCGAAGCGTTTGACGATCTGATACACGTCGTCCGAGACATGCCCCAGGTCGCGGCCTTCGACGCCCATGACCAGGTCGATCGAGGGGGCCAGATTGTTGTGCACGATTTCGGCCGGCACCTTCGTCTGGCGGAAATTGATCAGGTTCCCCAGGGGCACCGGCTTGCTCTGGACCGGGCTGGTGATGGGAATGTTCTTCAGCGTCTCCATCGACTGGATGTCGCCCTCCGGATACTGCACGCCGACGAAGTACTGATTGTGACTAACCGGATCGATCCAGAAGTTTTTCTTGTTGAACTGAATGCTGGAGTTGAAGGCCGCCACCACGTTGCTCATCACGTCGCGCTGATTGAGCCCCAGGTCTGCGGCCTTCTTGCGATCGACGTCGACGATGTACTGCGGGTAGTCGAGTCGCTGCATGATGCGCAGGTCGACGACGCCTTGCACGTGGCTCACCTCGCGTTCGATCGACTCGGCGACCGCGCGGGCTTTCTCCAGATCCTTGGCCTCGATGCGAATGTTGATCGGGGTCGATTTGCCTTCGTTCATGGCGCCGCGAATCAGTCCTCCCGTATCGAACGCCACGTCGAGATCGGCGAAGCGGGGGTCGTCGAGGATGCCTTGTCGTAGGCGGCTGGTGTATTCCTGCGCCGAGTGCTTGCGGTGCTCCGTCAACTGCACCTTGATAATGGCGTCCATGGGGCCCGAATTCTGCGTATAGGCGGCCGACCAGTCGGGCGTAACGCCGATTTCGCTGATGATGGTGTCGAGGCTTCCTTCCGCCTCGCCGTGCCCGCCGGCCTTCTGTTCGGCAACTTGAGCGTTATCAGGGGCGTGCTGCGCGGCGGTCCGGCCTTCGTTGTCGTACTCTTCGATCGTCTTCTTGATGAACTCTTCGACCGCCGCGATCTTCCTCTCGGTAATCTCGATTCGCGTTCCGCTCGGCGCTCGCACCGTCATTTCAAAGGCGCCGGCGTCGACCTCCGGGAAGAACTCTCGCTTGAGCTGGCTTCCCAGGCCGACGACAACCGCTACCAGCAGTACGACGGCCGCACCGACGGTCAACACCCGATGCTCGAGCACCCGGTTAAGTCGCCGCACGTACCAGGCGATGCCCATCTCCATGGCGGCCTCCCACTTGGCGAAGGCCCGGCCGATCGGACCGCGGCGCTCGGCAGTTCCGGCCGCCGCGTGAGCGTGCTCTCGTTCGTGGGAGCTGCCACCGTGTGCCTCGCCGGCATGCCCGTGACCTCGCAGCCAGCCGGCGCAGCGGGCGGGTACAAACGACCGCGACAGAAGGTAGGCCGCAATCATGGCGAAGGCCACCGCCGACGCCATCGGTTTGAAAAGAAACTGACCCATGCCGGGCATCATCGCCAGCGGCGATAGCACGAGCAACGTGCAACAACTGGCCACCAGTTCGGGCATGGCCACCTCGCTGGCTCCCAGGAAGGCGGCCTCCTTCGGGCTGGCCCCCATCCCCAGGTGCCGGTGGGTATTCTCGAGACAGATGATCGCGCTATCGACCAGCGGACCGATGGCCAGCGACAGCCCGGCCAGCGTCATCACGTTGATGGTGTTGCCCGTGTAATAAAGGGCGATGATGGCCGTGAGAACCGAAATCGGGATGGTCATCACCGCGATGAGCGTCATCCGCCATTCGCCCAGGAAGACCAGGATCACGAGCGAGCACAGGATGGCGCCCAAAATCCCTTCCTCGGCCAGGCTTTCGATGGAGTGTTGGACGTAAACCGACTGGTCCATGACCACCTTCAGGTCGATGTCGGGTCGCGAAAGGCGGGGCTTCATGTGGGGCACCGCCTTTTTCAGGTTGTTGACAACGTCCAACGTGCTGGAGCCGAGTTGGCGATAAACGGGGATGTAAACCTGCTTCGAGCCGTTGACGCGCACGATGTTCGTCTGAATGAAGGCCGCATCCGTCGGAACCGCCACGTCGCCGAGGTAACTCGTGGCGTGCCCGATCTGGGTGCGCAGGGGGATGTCCTTCATGCGGTCGACGAAGTCGTACATCGAGTTGGAATCGATGGCGTAGTCGGTGTCGCCGAACTTGGCGTCCCCCGTGGGGAGAAAGATGTTGTACTGGTCGAGCGCGTTCATCACGTCGACTGGCGAGAGGTTGCGCGCCTGCAGCTTCGCCCGGTCGAGGTAGGCGAGCACGGCGCGGATCTTGCCCCCGTAGACGACGGGAGCGACCGCCCCCGGCGAGGCCATGATGAAGTTGCGCACTTCGTAGCGCCCCACATCGTACATGTAGGCCTCCGACTCCTTGCCGTGTCCGTCGAGCGCCACGAGGCAGGCCGGCACCGTGCTCGTCGGATCAAAGGGCAGAATCACCGGCGGAAGCGTTCCGGGCGGCAGGTTGGGGATGGCGGCCGACGCCAGCGAGTTGACCTGCGTCAGCGCCCCGTTGGGGTCGATGTCTTCCCGATAGTAGTTGCGGATGATGCTGGCGCCGACGATCGAACGCGATTCTTGCCTGGCCGTGCCGGCCGCCTGGCCCGTCCACCGCTCCATGCGGTTGGTGATGTCCTTCTCGACGCTGGCCGCCGGCATGCCGCCGTAAAAGGTAAGCACCTGCACGGCCGGGCTCTTGAAGATCGGCAGAATGTCTACGGCGATCTGCGTCACGCACAAACCGCCCAAGACAAGAAGGGTAAGCACCGTCACGGTGACGGCGTAAGGATTCTTGAGCGACGCGCGAATCAGTCCGTTCACGTTTCCCTCTCCGGAATAGAGAAACCAAATTCCTTTGCCCAGCCCGCTACAGTATTGTTGTGCGCAGCTTGGGAAGAGCAAGCACCCGCCACCCGAAGGGGTCTTGCTCGCAGACTAGCTCAGAAATGGCTCGTTCGCGGGATCGGACGCAGCGCGCAGCGAGGCACCCGCCTTTTTGCGGGATTTTGGCGAATCCGGTCTCAGATTACTTGCCGCTCACCACCGCCACGGCGATGCCGTTGGAAATCGCGCCCCGGATCACTTTAACCACGACGTCGTCCTCCGGGTTGAGGCCCGAAATGATCTCCGTGTGGATTCCGTCGTCGGCCCCAGTGGTCACCTCAACCTTGTGCGCTTTGCCGCCTCGCACCACGTAAACGGTTCCCTTGCCCGATTCCGACTCACCGACCAGCGCGCCGGAGGGGACAGATAGTGCGTCCGAAGCTTTCTCCAGGAAAATCGTCACCTTGCCGTACATGCCGTCACGCAACAGGTTTTTGTCGTTCTCCAAGTCGACTTCGGTTCGCATCGTCCGCGTTTGGGGGTCTTCGGAATTCGACACACGGGCGACGTGCCCCGGGAACTTCCTGCCCGGCAACGCGTCGATTTCGACGCTCGCCTCATCCCCCTTATTGACGTAGGGCACATCCAGGTCGGGGACCTGCAACACCACGCGCATCTTGTCGATGCGGTCGACCGTCAGAAGGGGAGTCATGCCGCCCTGATCGCGCGCGTTGATAAACTCGCCAGGGAAGAAGCCGCGGAAGGTGACGACGCCGTTATAAGGCGAGTAAATCTGGGTGTAGTCCAAAAACACGCGATCCTTTTCCAGCGTGGCCTTCGCGACCTCCAGCTTGGCCTTGGCGTCTTCCAGGTCGGCCTCGGCCTGGTCGATTTTGGCGTGAGCCGCGGTGGCCCCAGCCTTGGCGCTCACGACCGACGCCTTGGCCGACGAAAGGCCCGCCTTGGCGGCGTCGCGGTGCTCTTCCGCCTCGTCGAGAAGTTTTGCGTCGACGGCCTTATCCTGCACCAACTTGTAGATCCGCTCATACTGTTTCACTCGGTAATTAAGCGTTGAGTCGGCGTGCTCCACGTCGGCTTCCCGTTCGCCGATAAGCGCCTCAGCCGCCTCGTAGTCGGCCTTGGCGCTTTCCACGTGAGCTTTCGCTTGGACGATATGGGCTTTTGCCTGCTCGACCTCGGCCTCGTCGCGCTGGACCTCTTTCTCCAGCTCAGGCATATCAATTACGGCCAGAAGGTCCCCCTTCTTAACGTGCGTGCCGATGTCGACCATTTCTCCATGCAGGATCTGCTGCTTGAGGTATCCCGATACCTTGGAAAAGAGTCGGGCCGATTCAAACGACATCACCGTTCCCGGCTGGGTGGTGGTGCGCGCGATACCCCCCCGGTGTGGCTTGGCGACCTCAACCTTGGTGCCGCTGGTTTGGCCGTCGCTCTCGGACTCCGACTTGCGGTTGACTCGCTCGGAGGCATTGACTGCGGCCGAGTTGTGTTCGCCTTCCGATGCGAAATAGGCGCCTGCCCCAATTGCGCCGCAGACCAGAACGACCGTAACGATGGATATTTTCTTCACCGATTTGCTCCCAAAGGATACCCCCCGACGGCCACCAATAGAAAAGAGTAGCTTGCTTGGCAAAAAACCGACCCGCGCCCGGAATTATACTGGGCACGAATGCCTTCTCCTATGCGCACCAAGCTTGCGAAGTCGTTAGGTCAAAGTTGCCTGGGAGCGGTAGACCAGAAAGGCGAACTGGCCTACCGCCCCAAGCAGATCGCGCTGGAGTGACGCGATCGCACCAGAACCACCGCTTGGTAGTCGCCTCGGTAATCTGCTTTTTCTGTGCGTGCCTGGCGGCTTTGGAGGGGCGAGCAGACACGTCTTGTTCAAAGCAAAACGCATACCACGAGAGGTGTCAGAACGCCAAACGGGCGTCGGGATGGGGGCCGTTTGTGCCCAGGAGTCATTCTTTCCCGGGGTTGAAACATCGGGGGCCGCCGAGCTCGACCGTGCGGCTGGCCCACACGCTTTGCTTCCTGTGACCAAAGGATTCTCACCATCGGGCCCGGTGTGTTCTGATTCTGGCCACCCCTGAAGACCCGAAATCATGGGCTTGCTCTCACAGCGCCCTACATACGGAAAACCTTGCGCAGTTTTACCTTGCTGTTCCGACAGTGCCGGATTTGATGATTGTTCTCTAGGTTCCGTACCGAAGACTTTTTTTGGATGGTCCGAATGAATCGGTTTGGGGAGCGCCGTCGCAGCCCCGCGCCGATTCGGCGAAGGAGGGAGGAAAGGAACCAATGCGAGTCTGGGCTCACTTTCGGTCTTGGAAATCCCGGCTGCTCGTCGTCGGATTTTGGAGCGTAGCCTCGCTGGCCGCGGCGCAGCCCGACAGCGACGCCCCGCCGCCACCCCCGCCCCCGGATCTCGCTTCGCCAGGAGCGGCTCCTCCCGGCGCTTTCTCAACGGGTCCCGCGGAGCCGGTCGAGCGGCCATCCGCCGGCAACCAAGTAGCCGGGCGATTTCGCTCGGGAGAGTCGACCACCATCGATCTGGCGAGCGCTATGCAGTTGGCGGGCGTCCGCAACCCGGAGATCATGCTGGCTCGCGAGCGCGTCACCGAGACGGTCGCCATTCGTCAGTTTGCGGCCGCACAAATTCTGCCCAACCTGAACGCGGGCATGAACTTTGATACCCACAGCGGCAACTTGCAGCAGTCCAGCGGCCACATTCTGGACGTCAGCCGCAGCGCCCTGTTCGTCGGCTCAGGTGCCAACGCCATCGCCGCCGGAAGCGTAAACATCCCGGGCGTCATGTGGAACCAGAACATTTCGCAGGGCATTTTCACCTACCTCGTGGCTCGGCAAACGGTGCGTCAGCAGGAGTTTGCGGCGCAGGCAACCCGCAACCAGGTTTTGCTGCGCGTCTCGCTGGCGTACACCGAACTACTGCGCGCGAGCGGGCGACGAGCCATCGCCATTCGCATCCGCGACGACGCGGCGGAGATCGCGCGCCTGACTGCTGCTTACGCCCGCACGGGGCAGGGCCGGCAAGCCGACGCCGACCGCGCCGCAACCGAGCTCGGCAAACGCGAAACCGACCTGATGGTCGCCGAAGGGGAACTGCTCATGGCCTCATCGAGACTCGCACAACTGCTCAACCTGGAGCCGACGGTCGGCCTGCGTCCGGCTGAGGCCTGGGTCGTGCCGATGCCGCTGGTGCCCGAACCGATCACGTTGCAGGAATTAATCGCCATGGCCGCCTTGCGGCGCCCCGAACTGGGCGCCCAGCGCCAAATGATTCAGGTCGCCTTGTTGAATTTGCGCGGCGCGCGGGTGCTCCCCTTCTCGCCCACGACGCTCGTCGGCTTCAGCGCGGGCACCTTCGGCGGCGGCAGCAATCTGCAGCCGGTCCGTTTCGGCAACTTCGCCGGCCGTGAAGATTTCGACGTGGTGGCCTTCTGGACGCTGCAGAACATGGGCGTGGGAAACGTGGCCCAGATCAACCTGGCCCGCAGCCGTCAACGACAGGCCAACTTGCGGTTGATCGAGACGCTCAACGCGGTGCGTCTGGAGGTGGCCAACGCGTATGCCCGCAGCCAGGTGCGGTTCGCCCAGGTCGGCACGGCCGAACGCGCGGTGCGCACCGGCATCGATTCGTTTGACGAAGACATGATCCGCATCCGCAACAACGAAGGCTTGCCGATCGAGGTGCTCGACAGCCTGAGGCTCTTGGGCCGGGCACGGTTTGAATATCTCGACGCCATCTCCGAGTACAACGCCGCGCAGTTCGAGCTCTACGTGGCCCTCGGCCAACCGCCGGCGAATGCCCTGGCCCGGCCGGCCGGAAACTCCGGCGACGCCACCCGGGGTGCGCCGGGCACCGGCATCCCCGCTCCTCCGCGTGAGGAGGACGCGCCAGGTGAAGCCCGACGGCCGGCGGCTCCTCAACTCACGGCCAGGTAATGCATGTCAATCTGTGTGCCGTCGCCTCGGCCCCTAGGGTTGCAGGCGGGACGCCCGCACCACGAGCCCGCAAATCAGTCGACGCGTAAAGGCGGATCCGGACCCATGCGTAGTAACCATTCCCGCGAAAGTCACCGACCATGACGCGCTTTACGATGCCAACCTTAACCGCTCGCGCCTTGCTTTGGCCGCTCTTTGCAGCCAGCCTGGCCACGGCCGCGCTGGCCCGCACCGGATGGTGCGCCGAACAACCCGGCGTGCCGCCTGCCAATCGGTCGACGTACCCCCGTCAGGAACCGCCGCGACCTGCGGTCGTCGGTTCGCCCGGTGCCAACACCGTCAACATCATGCGGCCTGCCGGCTACGGCAGCGGGGGCCGGCCGTTTTCGACGGCCCAGTCTTCCCGCCGGCCGCCCGAAGACATAGAGGGCCTTCCGGCTTTGCCGCCCGAACCGCTGCCCGGCGCCCCCGAGCGACGATTGCCGGGAAGTCGGACTCAAGCCGAAACGGTCGATGCGCCCAATTCCATCGCGGCGCCGCAGGAAGAATATGTGATCGACCTTCCGACGACTGTCCGGCTGGTGGTCTCGGCGAACCCGACCGTTCTAACCGCCAGGGAGCTCGTGCGTGAAACGCTGGCCCTGCAGACCAGGGCCCGCACGATGCTGCTGCCGAGCCTCAACGGCGGTGTTGCCTTTCATAACCACGACG
This sequence comes from Pirellulales bacterium, assembly GCA_035550375.1. Classification (GTDB taxonomy): domain Bacteria; phylum Planctomycetota; class Planctomycetia; order Pirellulales; family JAICIG01; genus DASSFG01. Next base: position 182,515 of record DASZPH010000057.1, read on the forward strand.
GCAACTTTCAGGCGTCGACCGGCCAGATCAAGTATATGTACGCCAAATCTCTCTACTACGGCGGCGGTACCCGCGTGTGGGCGGCAGAAAGCCTGGCCGTGCCGATGGTGCGACTCTTCAGTCATCTCGGCGACGCCATCTATGAGCCTTTGGCCGTGCGACAGCAGGTTTCGATGCGGAGCTTCGATTCGGTATCAACGGCCAACACGATCCTGCTGGAGTCGATCAATCGCTACTTCGAGTTGCTGGGGGCCGAGGGGCGCTATGAGGCGGCTCGCCAGACCGAACGCGAGGCCGCCGAGATCGTGCGCATCACTGCGTCCTATGCGATCAGCGGGGAGGGACGAGAGGGAGACGCCAACCGGGCGCGAACCGAGGCCTATCTGATGCACGTCGAAGTGCAGCGTGCTGAGGAACGCGTCGCCGTGGCCAGCGCCCGCCTGGCCGAAATCCTCAGCCTCGATCCGAGCGTGCGTCTTAAAACCGTGGCCGGGCCGATCGCCGGCCTCGAGATCGTCGATCCCGACGCCGACCTGCAATCCCTGATCCGCGCCGCCGAGCGTCGCCGCCCGGAACTGATGGCCGCCAGCGCCAACATCCAGCATAACAATACGCGGCTTCGCCAGGAGCAGATGCGGCCGCTGTTCCCCATGCTCTTGATGGGCTACAGCTCCGGTTCCTTCGGCGGCGGCAGCGTGTTGTTCCCTCCCTTCCTGGGAAACTTCCGCGGCCGCCAGGATTTCGACGCGCTGGCCGTCTGGTCGCTGACCAACATGGGCGTGGGTAATATCGCCACCGTCAGCGAGCGCCGCGCGGTGCTCAACCAGTCGATCGCCGAACGGACCCGTGCTCTCAACGGTATTCGTCAGGAGGTCATCGCGGCCTATGGCCTGGTGCGCGGCGAGCTGGTCCAGATTCAGGTCACCCAGCGGCAGCTCGCCGACAGCGAAGAAGGCTTTCGCGAGGAGTTCGCCCGCTTGCTGGGCGCCGAGGCCTTGCCGATCGAGGTGCTCAACAGCGTCGATCAGCTCGGTTTTGCTCGACAGGAGTTGATCAAGGCGGTTACCGGCTATAACCAGGCGCAGTTCCGCCTGTTCGTGGCCACCGGCAGTTCGCCGACGCAGGCCAACCTTCCCCCGACCCCGCCGGATCAGCAACTCGGCCCGCGGCCGGCCGCGCCGATGGGTGTTCGGCCGCCGGCCAATCAACCGTAGAACAAGCCGATCGTCACAACATATCCAGCGGGTCGACGTCGATGATCCATTGCACCCCGTCGGGCGAAGCCACGTCTTGCGTGGCCTCGCGCAAGGCGGCACGAATCGCGTCGGCGTCGTCTCCCTGCACCTGAAGCTGAAATCGGTGCTGGCCTCGTAGCTTGGCAATCGGCGCCGGCGCGGGGCCGAGCACTCGGGCCGCTGCTTCGTGTCTGGCCAGGCATTGGGTGATCAAGGTGCCGAGATGAGCGGCAAACTCCCGGGCATGTGCCTCCTGCGGGCTGCGGATGACCAGACGCGACATGTGGCCGAACGGAGGGTACGCCAGTTCGCGGCGATGAGGCAGTTCCTCGGCCGCGAATGTGGCGTAGTCGTGCCGCAGTGCCGCCCGGATGGCGGCGTGGTCGGGAGAGAAGGTCTGCACGAGCACGCGTCCCCCTTTGGGTCCTCGTCCGGTGCGCCCCGCGACCTGCACGAGCAATTGGAACGTCCGTTCCGCCGAGCGAAAGTCGGGCAGGTGCAGTGCCGTGTCGGCGTTCACCACGCCCACCAGCGTAACGTTGGGAAAATCGAGCCCTTTGGCGATCATCTGCGTGCCAAGCAGGATCTGCACTTCGCCGCTGCGAAATGCCGCCAGCGCCCGTTCGTGGCTGCCTGGAGCCTGCATCGTGTCGGTGTCCATCCGCAGCGAACCGTAGTCGGGAAAGCGCGCTCGAACCTCGGCCTCGAGCTTTTGCGTCCCCAGGCCGCTGTAGCGGATGCCCATAAACTGGCACTGCGGGCAATTCGTGGGGGCCGGGATCTCGTGGTCGCAATAGTGACATAAGGCGATGCTCCCCTCGCGGTGGTGCGTCAGCGCGATGTCGCAGTGCGGACAACGAACCACGTGGCCGCAAGCGGCGCATTGAATGTGTGTCGCGAAACCACGCCGGTTGAGCAGCAGAATCACCTGTCCGCCGTCGTCCAGGGCCGCCTTCATCGCCGCGTGCAAGGGGCGGCTGATGGCGCCGCTGGCCACGTGATCGCGCGTTTCGTTGCGCAGGTCGATGTGAATCACCGACGGCAGAGGGCGGTCAAAAATCCGTCGCGGCATCGACACGAGCCGATATTGACCGGTCGCGCCCCGATGCCAGCTTTCCAGCGACGGGGTGGCCGAGCCGAGCACGAGCGGCACGTTCTCCGCCGACGCCCGCCGCAGGGCGACTTCGCGCGCGTGATAGCGCGGGGCACTGTCCTGCTTGAAACTCGACTCATGCTCCTCGTCGAGGATGATCAAGCCCAACTGCGGCGTGGGGGCGAAGATGGCGCTGCGGGCTCCGACCACCACCGGCACCTCGCCGCGGGCGATCTCTTGCCACTCGCCGTGGCGCTCGGCGTCCGTCAGGTGGCTGTGCAATACGGCCACCCGGCCGAATCGCGAACGAAACCGCTGCCTTGTCTGCGGCGTGAGGCTGATCTCCGGCACGAGCACGATCGCCTGGCGTCCATAACTCACGACCTCCTGGATCGCCCGGATATAAACCTCCGTCTTGCCGCTGCCCGTGACCCCGTGCAGCAGAATCGTTTCATGACGCCGCGCTCGCAGCGGCTCCAGGATTGCGTCGAGGGCCCCTTGCTGGTCGTCGTTGAGCTGCAAATTGTCTTCGCGCTCGGCGGGAGGACCGGCGAGTTGCCGGCGATGCAGGCGGCTCGTCCGCGACGAGAGCAGCCCTTTGCGGCGAAGCTTGCTGATCGGCCCCTGCGTGCAGCCGACGCGGTGGGCGAGCTGCACGGGCGTCACGGGCTCGGGGCTGGCCGCCAGATAGCGCAGGATTTCGGCCTGCTTTTTTGACAGCTTCAGCCCCGTGGTCACTTCCTTGATCCGACCAGCCACCTCGGGCGCCAACGATAGGAACGTGGTGAGCTTGGTGCCTGCTTTGCCGCGCACGCCGGCAGGCACGACGGCCTCGAGCACCTGCCCTAGCGGGCACAGATAGTGTTCCGCCATCCAGCGCGTCAGCCTGATCATGGCCGACGAGAGGAGCGAACGTTCGTCAATCACCTCGCGGATCGCCTTGAGTGGGCGACGGCCGACAGGCCGGTGCTCTAACCGGACGCAATAACCGACGACGGCCCTGTCGCCGCGGCCCAGCGGCGCCCGCACACGCTGGCCGACGTCCAGCCGGGGGCGCAACTCGTCGGGCACGAGATAATCGAATTCCTGGTCCGGCCCGGTTGGAAGCACCAGCGTGGCAATCCAGCGGCATTCTGCGTCGTCGATCTCCCAGGGGGGCGGCGCCGTTTCAAAAAGCTGTTGCTGAGCGGTCGGCAGCTTCACGGGTTCTCGCTACAACAATGGGGTTAGGAGCCGCGTCGAAACGGGTTACGGCGACGCACGATCCGAATGCGTCGCGAAGCCGGCTCATTTCACTATCGTGAGTCGCCGCTTTGCGGGCAAGGCGGCCGGGGCGCCTCTTATGGGCGTCGAAAGGGATTGACTAGGACCAAATCTGCACGCATGCACGCACCGCCCCCCAAGATCCGCATTGACCAAAGCGCCATACCGGGCTAGTCTTGCCGCCTCGGTGGGAAACCGCCAGGTTTACCCGACCAGCTCTAATCTAAAGCGCGTCCACGGATGGACTTTCGACGCCAAACAGCCACGGTCGGCGGGCTCGTGCTGCTGACTTGCCTGGTGCAAGTCTGGACGATCTCGCGCGCCGTCGTGCCCGCCCAGGACGCAGTCCGCTATCTGATCGTCGCGCAGGGGATCGAGCGCGATGGTCTGCGGGCCACCTTGCGATGTCAGCCCGAGCAGCCCCTCTTTCCGGCCTTGGTCTGGACCGTTCATAGGACGCTTTGCGCCGCTGGCTCGGCCACTTACGACAATTGGGCAATCTGCCTTCAGATCGCCGCCGCCATTCCGCTCGTTCTGTCGGTGATACCCGTCCACGCGCTCTTCTGCCGCTTCCACGGCGAACGGGCAGGGCTCGTGGGCGCGTTGCTCTACGCGTTGCTGGGCGGTGTCGCTCGGCTGGGGGCCGACGGATTGAGCGACAGCACTCACCTGGCCCTGTTCTGTACGGCCGTCTGGGCCGCGACCCGCTATTTTGAGCTCGAACGTCATGGCGCCGCGGGCTGGCTGTTTCTGGCGGGTGGCTCGACCGGGTTGGCGCTGGTCGCGCGCAGCGAGGCCATCGTGGTTCCTATCGCGGTGGTAGGCGCCTTGATCTGGCTGCAACTATTTCGTTCCCGACGATCTTCTTGGTCGTCGGTAGCCGGCGCGCTAGGCGCCCTGCTGGCGGGCTTAGCCTTGATCCTCGTCCCATACCTGATCCTGTCCGACGCGCGCACGCCGGCCGACGCCGTCGCCCGTTTAACCGGGCGACGGGGCGCCCAGGAAGCGGCGCCCTTGAACGCGGTTGCTTCCGGCATCTCGCCCGCCGCGATCGAACCACGGTGGGAAGCCCCCGGCCAAGGTCGACTGGTGTTTGGCAAGAAAGACACCTCGAAGAGTTCGCGGTTCCGCGGATACGCGGCGGCGGCGATTAAGCTGTTTGAGGAATTGGCCCAAACGCTCCGCTATTGGATCGGGGCAGCGGCGCTGTTGGGACTTTGGAGTTCCCGCCACGCTCTGTCGTCCCCGCTCGACCGGTTCATGCAGTTCTTGTGCGCCGCGCTGGTCGCCGCGGCCGTCGGCGTTGCGGCCCAGGCCGGGTACCTTTCCACGCGGCACTTGCTGCTGCTCGTCGTCCTGGCGCTTGGCTGGGCGGGCGCAGGCGTATTTGCCCTGAGCGGTTGGCTGGGCCGATTAATTGCCCCCGACGCTTGCTGTCCCGGTTGGAAGGGGAGAATCGCCTCGTCCTTCGCCAAGGGATGGCCCGTCGCGCTGGCGGCGGTCCTCGCCTGCGGCGCCGAGCTGCCCCGGCCGCTGCACGCCAGTCGCACCGCGCACCGCGAGGCGGCCCGGTGGCTGGCCCGACGAGCCAGCCGGAAGGAAGCCGTGCTCGACAGCCGCGGCTTTACGGCCCTGTACACGGGCCTCAAGACCTACCGCTACGAAGCCGCGCAGGCCGCATTCAGCGACCCCGCGCTGACCTACGTCGTCGTCGAACAAGAGGAACTCTCCGCCGAGAGTCGCCGCAGCGAAACGATGCGCTGGCTGCTGACGCACGCCGGCGAACCGGAGGCCCGTTTTGCGGCGACGGACTCGGAAAAACATGGCGTCGTCATTCATCGCTGGCGACCGGAACGGTTCGCCCAACTCGGAGTGCAGAGCTATGCGCGATAACGTACGCACGTTTGTGCAGATGGCCGCCGAGGCATTTTCGCTGCGGGGCCCGATCTACGAGTTCGGATCGTATCTCGTGGAGGGACAGGAGGAGCAGGCCGACCTGCGACCGCTCTTTCCGGGCCAGCAATACATCGGCTGCGATATGCGGACCGGGCCGGGCGTGAATCGCGTCGAGGATCTGGCGGCACTGACGCTGGCCGACGGTTCGGCAAAGACCATCCTCTGCCTGGAAACGCTGGAGCACGTGTTTGAGATCGGCCGGGCGGCGGAAGAGATGCTCCGCGTCCTTTCTCCGGGCGGCGTCATCTTGCTGGCGGCCCCGCTCGATTTCCACATTCACGACCATCCCAGCGACTACTGGCGGCTGACGCCAAGCTGCCTCACGCGGTTGCTTTCTCCGCTCGACGCCCAGCTCGTGGGCTGGCAAGGGAGCGCCCGCTTTCCGCACACGGTTTTTGGCATCGCGGCCAAGGCGCCCGTTCCGGCGGGCTTCGCGCGGGCCAGCGGCCGGTTTGTGCAGGCCATGCAGCAATGGGCCGCCGGCGCGGCGGCACGCGAAAGCTGGCAACGGCGACTGAAGCGCTGGGGGGCGAGCTGGTTCATCAACAAATCGGAGCACGTTCGCCGCCGGGAATACCACCGCGTCGAGTTTGTGCTCGACCTGCCGCACGGACACGATTGGCGGCAAGAGTTGCTCCAAATGGCCCAGGCCGAAGGACAGACAGGCTCGCGGATCGACCTGGCATGACGTTGGTGGCCGGCAACCGAGAAACTTCGACGACGTCACACGAGGATGCGTAATGAACGTAGCAAGCCAAAGCGTCCCCCGACTTCTGGTGATCGGGCTGGACGGCGCAACCTTTGACCTGCTCGTGCCCTGGTCTGGGTCGGGTTTCATGCCGAACCTGGCCCGCTTGATGGCCACCTCAGCGCGCGCGGTGGTGAACTCGACCCGTCCGTCCATCACGCCAGTCGCCTGGACGACCTTTCAAACCGGTTGCGACCCGCACGAGCATGGAATTCTAGACTACCGCTACCTCGATCATCGTCACCGCCGCTTGCTCTTGAATCACGCCGGCCGGATCCGGCGGCCGACGCTGTTCGACGCGGTTTCGGCGGCGGGCGGCCAGGTCGTGTCGCTCAACCTGCCGATGACATTTCCCGCCCCCTCTTCGGTGCGAGGAATCGTCGTCGGCGGTCTAGACAGCCCCTCGATCGACGCGGCGCTCGCCCCGTATCCTGAATTCGCCAGCCGGCTGCGCGCGACCGGCGCGCATTTCGATCTGGGAACCGTCTGGCGGCGCAAGCCGACGACCTTCGACGAGCTCTCGGCGGGGGTCGAGCAGACCGCGGAGATCTTCCACGGCCAGGCGGTCGCGGCCGACGTAGCCGACCGGATGACCGACTGGCAACTGATGGTGGTGCAACTGCAAGTGCTCGACGCCCTGCAGCACCGGTGCTGGCCATGGCTCGACCCACGCGAAGGCTGCACGGCCGAATTGTGGCTGTCGAAGGCCCGGCAGGCGCTGCGAGCGTTGGACGATTGCCTGGGCGAGTTGATGGAGCTTGCGGCGCGGCGCGGCGCGGCGGTGGTGGCAGTGAGCGACCACGGTTTCGGCCCTTTCCGTGGCAAGATCACGCTGGCTGAAATCATGTCGCGCAGCGGGCTGTTGCGCTGGCCGCGCGGTGGCGCCGCGGCCGGCTACTATCTGCGACACGGTGTGTGGCGGATGCGCAAATTCCTCTATCGACGGCTCAGGCCGGGAGCGAGCACGGCCCAGCTCACCCGTCCGCTTGATACGCTTTTGCCCATCGATTGGCGCCGCAGCACGGCACTGGCGCTGCACGGCAACCTGGGGGCGCTGGTCTATCTGAACACGCAGGAACGATTCGCCGCCGGACCGTTGAAGACCGCCCGGCAAAGGGACGCGGCCTTGGCCGACGTGATGCACGCTTTCCAATCCGCCACGCATCCCGAAACGGGCGAACCACTGTTCGTGGAGATATTCGGTACGGCCGAACGGTTCGACGTCGACCCGGTCGAGAGGATGTGGCCCGATGTCATTGCCATCCCGGCCGCCGGTTTTCACACGCGGCACAAGTTCGACGCTCATCCGCAGCTCGTGCGGAGCGATCCGGCGATGGCGGCCACGCACCGTCTGGAGGGTGTACTCATGCTCCAGGGGCCGCAGGTCGCCGCGGGCACGCATCATCCGGCCGAGTTGCGGGACGTGGCGCCGACCATTCTGCGGATGCTCGGCTTGAGCGTGCCGGCTGAAATGACCGGCGAACCACTCGACGGTATTTTGCGCGGCGGCGCACGGCTCACCTGCGCGGGTCCGCAAGCGGCCGACCGCGAACTCGAGTTGGCCGGCATCACCGACGCCGACCAGGTGCGCGTCGAGGCGCGTTTGCGCGACCTGGGCTATCTCGATTGATTTTGGTTGCGGTGGTGGCTCGGGTTTGGTGCGGGCAATCCGTTTCGCCGCCCTACGCCTGCTACGCCGACTGAACGCACTCTTGCGCGGGCCGCTTGAAGCCATGATTGCCGGCGAACCCGTCGAAGCGATGATGAACACATCCGCCCCGTGCTGGCGATCATCGCCCGCGCGTCGCAGACGACGACGATGATGTTGATGAGCGGCTCACGGGCTTGTCGGCATACCATCAGACCCGTCCCGTTTTCCCATCTCGACCGCCGGCTTTCGTAACAATATGGACGGGCACGGGCCGCCGCACGATCTTCTTCTGACACCGCGCGCCGAGGCACGTGCGTCGCTGCTCAAGAACAACGCCTAGCGCGCTCGCGCAGTCGCTGATAGCTTGCAGGAGGTGAACCGCTCTATGTCATTCAGCGCGACGCGTGTCGCCGGCGCGCCTTTCACGCCGGAAGCATTCGCGCTGCGCACCGACGCAGCCATCGACAAACCAGCGCGTCGACGGCCCCGCGCCGCGCATCCGGAACGCCTCGCGCGCCTGGGGTGCCCGCCGACCCGTGTCGTAAACTCTAGTCCGCCATACGGCAGTGCCATTCGTGTCAGGATCCGAATCGGGCCTTGGCCCCTCATCCTTCCTACTTGCTACTCTCTCGTCTCGACTTTCTCTTTCTCCGGCCTTCAGCCGAAACGATCGGCGCGACAGGCCGGCAGCGGGCAAGCGAGTCGAAGCGATCTCGTGACCTCTGGTGAACACACCTAATTGGAGGTCAAGTCCCCGCGCTGACCCTGGAAGTCCCACTCCACCGGTCAGCGCCTGCGTTGCACGGCGCGAACGAGGGCAATTACGCTTATGAAGGCGGTCCAATCGGAACCTGGCCGGCCGACAGAACTTCCCCCGAAGAGTCATAAAACTAAGCGCCGCGCGCCGCGACGCCGAATAAGGATGATAGCCAGAGCCGGGGCGCGAGTCGGTACACAAGCTGATTTGCCGACGCCAACTGCACGCCCCGAGACCGCGCGAGGTTGCTCTCTGCCGGACAGCCCGCGTGCTGTCGCGCCGTTTTTGTTCAAGAACGGAGGCCCGCCTTCCGCCGAAAGGGCCTTCCTCCAGTAAGCGACCTCCGTCACATCTGTGAACATCCCACGTCCGTAGCCGAGCGGAGAGTGTCGTCATGCCGGAACCGTTCTCCATTTCGTTGCCCCGACGCGACTCGAAACGCAATCGCCGCAACTCCCAAAGCCGCAGCCGAACCTTCGGCGTCGAACGACTAGAATGCCGTCGCGTGTTGACGGCGCCCGCCGTCACGGACGTGACGCCCTTCGGCCTGGCGGGAGCCACGGTCACGGTCGACGGATCGGGATTCACCGGCGCCACCACCGTCGATTTCGTCAACTCATCCAACGCCTCGACGGCGGGGACGAATCTGAATGTGATCAACGGCAACGAGTTGACAATCACCGTTCCATCGCTGGCCCTGGGCACTTACGACGTTACGGTCACCACCCCCGGCGGCACCTCGGCCAGAACATCCACCGACCTCTACGCCGAAGTGTCTCCGGCTGTGGTCGCTGCCACGAAGTTCACCAACACGGGCACCCCGGTCGTCTCCACGGTCTCCACGCTGAACGTCGTGTCGACGGCCGACTTCACACCCACCGGCGATCTCTTCGTCGAGACCACGAACGGCGTCGCGACGATGCACTACACGGGCGTCACTGCCACCTCGTTCACCGGCGTCTCGGTCGTCAGCGGCGATCCGTTCAATGTCGGCGCCTCCGATACTACGGGGTTGCTGAATACGACGTATCCTGCCGTATTCCAAGCCACGCACCAGACCTTCGAGTACACGATCCAGAACCAGACCGGCCTGCCCGCGGGTTCCCAGAACAACGTCACCTTCGCCGCTTATTGGTCGAGCGTGGGCGACGGGAGCACTACCGCACCCACGTTCTATTACCTGAACTCGCCGAATGCCAACGGCAGCGGCGGCACGTTCTCGCTGGCGTCCAACCTGACCGTGGGAAGCTCGCTCCCCACTTACACGGTGGCGAATTCGGGCGGATCGACAACGATCGACTTGCCTTACATGCCGCTCAACTCGCTGAGGTTCGTGTTCGGGGTCGGAACGACCCCGCCGGTCACGGTCACGCAAAACAGCTCAAACGACGTGACGATCACTGCGCCGAGCCCCGTGACCACCAACGCCTATTATGACTTTGTCGAAGAAACGGTCGACGCCAGCGGCGCCGACAACAGTGTGCCCAACGCGGCGCGATTCCTGCCGACCGTGAATATCAATACCTCGCAGGTCGATCAATTCGGCTTGCCGATCACGCTCACCGGCATGAACAACGACAACGGCACGAATCAGTTGACCTCCGTGGGCGTGACGCTTTCTCCCAATGTGTCGCGGAGCGCGATCTTCGCCGATTACAGCTCGCTGCACCCGGCGGGCAGCGATCCTTACGCCGGTCTGGTTATCGCCTCGGGCGATCCCACTCAGCCCTATCGCATCGAAAACCCAGGCAAGGTGTCGATCACGACGGCCATGCCGTTGGGCTATGTGTTCGACAACCCGATCGATCAGTTGTTCGAGACAGGTTCGAGCACCCTGAGCCTGACCTCGGGCGGGAACACCTATACCGGCACCCGTACGACGGTCAGTGCCATGGGCAGCGACAACGCCATGCACAGCTACGACGTGCTGAACTTCACCGGCCCGGGTCTCGGTGTCAATGGAATCAATGTCTTCGAGCCGTTCTTCTCCACCAACGCGCCGACGGGTTCTCCTCTGCCGGCCACCGCGGCGTTATACCAGGGCAAACCGCCGGCTCCCCACTGGCTCGCTTCGTCGAGCGAGACGGCCGGGCAGATGGTGTTCGGCAACGACGGTGTGTTCGCGGATGCAGGTTTGCAGTCCGGCTTGACCTCGACGGAGCAGACCGTTCTGGGCGACCTGGAAAACCAGATCGTAGCCGCTCTGAATCGAGGCGTGGCGAATCTCTATTCCACCACCGCAGCGTGGCAGAACTCCGCCAACTTCTATCCCACCGGCCAGGTCGCCAACGAATATGCGGCCTTCCTGCACCAGCAGTCGATCAGCGGCACGCCGATCTTCATCGACGGCAAGGCCTATGCCATCGCCTACGACGACCAGGGTGGCGACAATCCGTCCCTCGTGCTGCTCAACCAGGACGGTATCACAACGACGCTGGGTCCCTGGACCTCCAGCTCACCGAACCCCAACGCGGCTTTCATCTCGGCGGTCTACCAGGACGTGCTCCACCGGAGCGCCGCAACACAGGAGCTCGATTACTGGCTCGGTCAGCTCACCAACGGCGAAACCCGCGTGCAGGTGAGCCAGGACATCGACACCAGCGTCGAAGCGCACACCGACATCATCGAAGGCTTTTATACGAGCCTCCTGAATCGGTCGGCCGACCCACAGGGGCTGAGCTACTTCTTGAATCTGTTCGCCAACGGCTGGACGCAGATACAGATCAAGTCGTTGTTCTACGGATCGGACGAATACTTCCAGGTGCGCGGCGGTGGAACCGACGCCGGATTCTTGGACGCCCTCTATCACGACGAATTCAACCGCGCCCCGGACAGCGGCGGAGAGGCCTACTTCACCCAGCTTCTGGCGAGCGGCCAGTCGCGGTCCGACGTCGCCGGCCTGATCTTGAACAGCCAGGAAGACTACCAGACGCAGGTGAACAGCTACTACCTGGCCTATCTATCTCGCCCCGCCGATGCCAACGGCTTGGCCTATTGGGTCAGCGTGCTTGCGGCAGATCCTCGCGACAGCCTGGTGCAATCCGGTATCTTGGGCTCGGACGAGTATTACGCCCAGGCGTAAGTGGTTCGCTCGGCCGCCTGATACGCCGGGTTCCATCGCTCAGAGGGGGCGGAAAAAAAGGGGGCCGTTGTTGGGCCGAGATGCGGGCCGGGGGCGGTTGCGCACCGTAATGGATGGCTGCGGCAATCTCGACCAGCCGGCAGTCCGCCTTGCCCCGCCTCGACCATCGCCACGCTGCGTGGGATGCGCCGACACGACCTCGCAGCTTTCGCCGAACCTTCCACTTCTGCCCAACCCAGCGACACGGCCACATCGCCGCCTGACCGCCGGCACACCGGCCAGCCGGTACACTGATCGGAGAAGTCATACGGCAAGTATGGTGTAACGCCGTCCGGTAGGTGATTTATCGCTGAGAGCCATCGTACTGGTCCGCTCACTCGTTTGCACCGCGATCTAGGCAGGAATGTCCCGCACTAGCTCGGTCAACTTGCCGGAATTGATCTCGTAGAAGAAGCCGAAGAGCTTGACGTGCTTCGGCACTGCCGGGCTGGCGCGAAGCAGCTCGACATCATGTTTGATCGATTCCTCGAAATGCGAAATCGCGAGGCTGTCGTGATCGAACATCGTCGAGATGTCGGCGCGATGGTGATTTTGGAACTCGTCGATGAGGATCTCCGGCGTGAGGGCCGTCGCGCCACAGAACGAGTGGTGTACCACAGCGACGTTCTGAACCTTGAAGAGATAATCCATTGTCGCTACCGATTGCAGAGCCGAAAGGGCACGGCCTCCTGCGTTGGACACGGCAAACAATGTCCGCGTATTGCCGATCCGGTTGCCGGCTTCGTCGAGAATGTTCTCGCCTGGGTACACCTCATCCCCGAAATAATCGGCGACCGCCTGCGGGATTTCGGACGCCCTAGGGTCAAAGCAGTGGATCACGATGGTCTTCATCGGGATGAACTTGCTGAATCCCTGGAAATCAGATCGATCGAACCAAGACTGATCGAACCAGGGTTGTGTCCTGAATTCGAATTGGCTGTAGTTTGTCATTTTTTCTCCTCATCTCGGCGCTTCACCGGGCCAAGTCCGCGTGGCCTGATGCTGCCGTGATTACCGATCATAGGTTCTTCGAGCGGCGGCGGAAATGACAATATGCCCTCGCTTTATGCCAAGTGGTCGACCCCTGAAGGCGCTGGGCAGCAGATCACGTCGCTGCGTTCAATTGCGTAGAGACTCACATGCTCGGCGACTTGCCAATCTCAGGGACGCGAGAAGACGTGCCGGGACCGGCGAAGTCTAACTGCGTGACGATCTCATTGACCGAGGTAAGAATCGCGAGAGGTCAGGCATTACCATTTGCCGGCAGAGCGTCCACTCACTCGTCGAACGGTGCCGAGTCCAGCACGACCGGCGCGTCCGTAATTGTGAGCGGCGACCGATTGTGTGCAATGCGCGAGCAGATGTGGAACCAGTGCGGGTACGGCTGCTTGCAGTCGACCTCATGGTTGAGCATTTCATTAAAAGCGCGCTTGAAGTTCAGCCGCGGATACCGTCGAACTACTTCGGCGACGTCCGCGGGGTCCAGTTGCGCCCCAGCCGCGCCTGAGACGTCATAAGCGAGGCCAAGCTGCACCAAGCGGCTGGTATCACCCCTGAATTGGTTCATGTCCCAAGTGTGCAGCGCAATATTGTCCCAGACTCTCTGAGCTCGATCCTCCGGCACTCCCCGCTCGACGAGGAATGTCCGCGCCGCGTCCGCGCCTTCAATCTCGAAACGGCGCGGGCCGGGGGCATGGTCGGTAAGGCCAAGATCGTGGAGCACGGCGGAAAGAAACATCAGTTCGCCATCGACTTTCTTGCCTTCCTGCTGCGCAAAGAGTTCGCCGAACCAGTAGCACCGCATCACGTGGTTGAAGAGCATGTCATTGGACACGGAGCGGGCGAGTTCCTCGGCCTGGCAGACGATGCTGCTGTCCGGAACCTTGATATCTGCGATCATGAGAATGTCTCACAAAAGATGTTCATCCCATCGTTCAGGCCCAGGATAGGAATTGCGAGCCGTTGGCGTCAATGACAGTCACACCTCGTATTCTGCCAAGGTAACTGCGGCTGCTTGCCTGCGACGCCGAACGACGGTGCCGCCGTTAGCGCTAGGAGCGACCGAACCGGCTTCGATAGTCTTGCGGAGAAACGCCATACGCTTTCAGAAAGGCGCGGCGCATTCGTTCATCATCGCCAAAGCCGATCCGACGCGCGATAGATTTAATCGGATCTGTCGTCGATTCGAGAAGATTGATGGCAGCTTCGATGCGAATTTTCTCGACGGCCCGTGCTGGGTTTTCGCCAGTCTCACGAGGATAAACGCGAGCGAAGTTGCGGGGGCTCATCGCCGCCACACGGGCCAGCGCCGGAACGGACAGGTCTCCATCGAGATTTTTACGAATCCAGTCATGAAGCTCGTCAAAACGGCCACGCGCATCGTGTGACTGCCGTCGCAGTTCGACGCTGAACTGCGACTGGCCACCAGGTCGCTTCAAAAAGAGGACCAAGCCTCGCGCTACTTTGAGTGCTGACACGCGGTCCAAGTCCTCCTCAATCATGGACAACGCCATGTCGATCCCAGCGGAAACACCTGCTGATGTCCAGATGCGGCCCGATGTGACATAAATTGCGTCGGGCTTGACGATAACTTTCGGGTAATCGCGCTCTAAACGACCACAGGCAGACCAGTGGGTCGTCGCTTCACGACCGTTTAGAACGCCAAGCTCTGCGAGAATTAATGCTCCCGTGCAAATGGAGCCGAGCCGACGCGGCCGAGCAACATACTTAGCCAAGCAGGACTGCAACGACGCCGTCGTCCCGGGGACAACTGTCAGGTCGCCGCCAGAAACCAGCAGGGTGTCAATCGAGGCACGCATAAGCTCGCCTAGCCGTCTGGTCTGCAGAGCTACCCTGGTATCGGTGGCGACAGGACCACCAAGTTCGGACGCCAGCGTGATGTGATAAGCAGGCCGACCGTCCTCGAAGCGGGCGTCGCTAAAGGCCTGCAGCGGCCCGGTTATGTCGAGAAGCTTGGCTCCCCGGTAGGCGACGATCACTACCTCGCGGGGCAGGCGCCGATTAGTTGTGGCAGATTTTGAGGTCATAGTGCATTTTGTGCAATCGCTCGCGGCGCTTCAAGCGCCAACCGTGACCGCCAGCTATCAGCGGTCCAAGTCCGTTGCACCTGTCGGACGGTGACGTTCTGTTTGTTGAGCGTGAAGTGCGACATGACCAGCACGAGTACGCCGCCTGACTTGAGCGAGTCCACTGGCTTGGCGAATCAATAGTCGTGCGAGGAAAGGCGTTGGCCGGGCAGTCGAGCTTGAGGTCGGCGAACGGGGCGTTGCCGATCAGCGCGAGATGCGGTTCGTTGCAGACGAACCATCTCGGCCACGATTAGTTGCACCTGGGGCAGCATGACCTGAATCGCCGCCTCGTCAAGGCCGAACCGGCTCCGTTTCGCGTGTCGCGGCCGGTTTTTGCAACTCCTGGACCGCGCAGAGACCTTGCCCCGACCGGCAGCAGCTCTTAATCCGTCGCCCATCGAAACATGCGGCAGATCCCGCCGGCATTCGTATTGATGGTGCTCGCGTTGGTCTGACCGTCCCGGCGACTCTGCCGGGCATTGAGTGAACGTGACCCAAGACGTCCGTCGCCAATAGATCAGGAACTGGCCGTCTATTTCGAACTCGAAATGCCGATCGTTTCCAGAGCCGTTCTACGACAAGACGTGATTGCTAAACAACATTGAGGCGGTCAAGTAACGGTGCCAACGTTACGCCTCATCACCGCCACCGCAACATGAATGCAGTGCCCCTGCAACGTAGTCGGGGCGACGGGATTTGAACCTTAGATGCGCCTTACTTCGCTGCCTGCGGGTTCACCGTCTCGACCGGGGGCGGCTCGAACTTGCGAAGCTCCTGGCCGTTCTCCTCGTTCCAGAGGCGCAAGACGCTGTCCTGGCCGCCGGCCAAGGCGAACTTGCCGTCGGGGGTTGTCGCCACGGCGTACATAAAATCGCCTCCGCCGCCAAAGGCCCGCTGCTGCTGGGCGTTGTCGACGTTGTATAGCCGCACCGTCTTGTCGCCCGAACTCACCAGCACCAGCGAAGTGCTCCCCACGAAGTGGATCGACGTCACCTCTTTGCCAAACCCTTGAATTGTGCGGAGCTGGTCGCCCGTGACGAAATCCCAGACCTTGACCACGTTGTCGGCCCCGCAGCTCGCCAGCACCTTGCCGTCGGCCCGCCAGCGCACGCCCAGCACGTGGTGCGTGTGACCCTCGAACGACCGCACAAACTTCCCGTCGGCCACCCCGAAAACCTTGATGAACTTGTCGGCGGCGCAGGAGGCGAGATAGCGGCCGTCGGGGGAGAAATCGAGGCCCAGCACCGTGTCGCTGTGCGCCTCGGGCAGGTCTCGGGCCAGCGTCCCGTCGGCGACGTTCCAAAGCTTGAGCTCGCCGCTGCGCGATGGATCGCCCCCGCCTGAGGCGAGCAGCTTGCCGTCGGGGCTGAAGTCAAGCGCCGTCACCCGGTCGACCAGCGGAGAATTCGGCCCGCCCCCGATCGTTCGTGCCAGCGACCACTCGGGCATGGTCTCGAACACGGCGGCCTTCTTGTCGGCCGACGCCGCCACGATCCTCGTGGCCGCCGCGTAAGCCACCGCCAGCACGGGTCCGCCCTCGCCGGGGGCGGGTGAAAAGACTTCGCCGGCCGCTCCCGTCTCGGCGTTAAACGTGTGGACGATCCGGTCGTCGCCCCCCACGGCCAACTCCAGGTTGTCGGGCGAGAAGGCGACCGAACGCAGAGGCGTTTCGCTGGCGGCGGCCGTCTTTCTGGTTGCCTCCAACTCCGCCTCGACTTGTTTTTGACGGGCATCCGCGGCCTGCTGAACCTGTTTAGCGACGGGCACGGCGTCGGCCGCGCGCTTGGCCGCGACGTTGGCCGAGTCGACCGCTTTGTCGGCCGCCAGCTTGGTTGTCTCGGCGGATTTGCGGGCCGCCTCCATCTCGTTGGCGGTCTTCGTTTTGGCCGCCAGGTCGTCGGTCGCCGTCTTCAGCTTGGCCGCGGCGTCCGCCGCCCCTTTGTCGGCCACCGCCATGGCCTCCTGGGCAGCCTTGAGCTTGGCCGCGGCGTCGGCGGCGGCCTGGTCGGCCGCCTGCTTCGCCTTGATCAGATCCTGGTTGTTGGCGTCGGCGTTGAGAGCCTGTTGGGCCTTGGCGACCGCTTCGACGGCGGCCTTATTGGCCGCGTCGGCCTCGGTCACGGCCTTGGCTGCGTTGGCCTTTGCTTCGTCGGCCGTCTTGGCGGCCGCGGTCGCGTCGGCCACCACCTTGTCGGCGGCCACCTTCTCGTCCATGGCTTTCTTGGCCGGTTCCGTTTTCTCGACGAGCGCCTTGTCGGCGGCGGCCTTGGCATCGTTGGCCTTCTTGACGTTTTCGTCCTCCGCCTTGGCGGCGTTCTCGGCGGCCGTCACCGCCGCAACCTCGGCCGCTACCTCGTTCTTCCGCGCCGCCACCCCGCGCTCTAACTCGGCGACCTGAAACTGCAGGCGGTAGTCGCCCTTCAACTCGGCGACCTGCTGGAAATTCTGGCCGTTCCACAACCGCACGACGTTGCTTGCTCCGGCCGCCGCGATCCGCTGGCCGTCCGGCCGCACCGCGACGCTCGTTACCGCCGCGCCGTAGTTAAGCTGCTGCATCTGCTGGCCGTTGTCGACGTTCCACAGGCGTACCGTGCCGTCCTGACTGCCAGAGAGGATTTGCTGGTTGTTGCCCGGCACCGTGGCCAGCGCCGTAACCGGTTGCCCGTGGCCGGCGATCTGCCGCACGAGCAGCAGCGGCCAGACGCGGATCGACTTGTCGGACGAAGCGCCCACGACGAACTCCGCCTTGTCGCCGGCCGACGCCAGGCCGACCAGGCCCGTCTGCTCGGCGAAGGACTGCACCGCCTCGCCCGTCATCAGGTTGAAGGCGATCGATTCGTTTCCGCCGCCGATCACGAGTTGCCCGTCGGCCGAGAAGGCGACCGCCTTGACCGGTGCCGTGAAGCCGACGAACTGCGGCTTCGGGCCGGGGGAGCCGTTGCCCGCGTTGAAGACGCGAACCGATTTGTCTTCGCCGGCCGTGGCCAACCAGTTGCCGTCGGGGCTGACCGCCAGAGCGTGCAGCGGTCCGCCGGCCTGGGCGGCGTAGCGCTGGGCGCCGTCGCCCGTCTGGAAGCCGCGCAGCGTGCCGTCTGCCGAAGCGCTGAAGATCAGGCCGCCGTCGTTGCTGTACGCCAACCCGCTAATCTTGCCCATGTGGCCCGGGATCACACGCTCGAAATGGAGCGTCGCCGCGTGAATAAGCTTGTTACCGCTCCCCAGGATGATCTCGTTGGGGTTAGCGGTGAACTGAGCGAATGTGACTCCACCCTCGCCGATGACGAGGCTTTCGAGGGCTGCCGCGCGGGTCGTGTCCCAAACGATGGCCCGCTCGCCGGCCGCAGCCGAGACGACGCGGGTGCCGTCGGCGCTAAAGCCCACCGAGCCGACCGCAACGGCATGGCCCGTGAGGTTAGCAAGCAACTTGCCGTCGGCAACCTGAAACAGCTTGACCGAGTTATCGGTGCAGCCGACCACCACGCGGTTGTCGTCGCGACTCAGCGCGAGAGCCGTGGGCACGACGCCGACGCCGAAGGCACCGGCCTGCTGGCCGTCGGCCGGATTCCATAGTCGCACGGTCTGGTCAGCCGAGGCCGAGACGACCCGTTGGTTATTGCCCGTCATGGCCACGCCTACGATCGGCCCGCCGTGGCCGGCAAAGTTCTTAAGCTCGGATCCGTCGGCCGTGTTCCACAGCTTGAGGCTATTGTCAGTCGACCCGGAGACCGCCTGGCCGCCCCCCGCGTCAAACGCCACCGCGCTCACCGTTTGCGTGTGGCCGGCGAACTTGGCGATTTGCTGGCCGTCGGCCAGGTTCCAGACGCGGGCCGTTTTGTCCTGCGAACCGGAAATGACCCGGTTGCCGTCGGGGCTAAAGGCCAGAGCCGTGACTTGCGCCTCGTGACCGACAAGCGTCTTGGCGACGGCGCCGGAAGCCACGTCGCGGACGAGGATCGTCGGTTTGCCGCCGACCAACCCCGCCGTGGCGAGCCAGCGTCCATCACGGCTGACCGCCGCGACGGTCGCCGGGGCCTCGTCGGCGCCGCCAAGCGCGCGGGGCGCCGGCACGTCGAGCTTCCAGGTGGCGATCTGGCCGTCGGCGGCGCCCGTAGCGGCCTGGTTGCCGCCAGGGTGAAGTGCGACCGATTCCACGGCCACCGCGGAAAACCCTTCGATCCGCGCGACGGGCTGGCCGCTTGCCACATCCCACACGCGGAGCGTCTTGTCCGCGCCGCCGCTGGCGAGCCTCGCCCCATTCGACTGGAACCTGAGGCCCGTAACCGGTCCGGCGTGTCCCGCCAGGGTTTTTACGGCCTGCCCGGAGGCGAGATCGAATACCTGGATCGGGCCCTCGGCGGTCGCCACGGCCAGGATTTTCTTGTCGGGGCTCAGGGCGAGCGCCGTGGCGGCGCCGGTCAAGCCGGCCACGCTGCGGGTGGCTCCCGCGGGCGTCGTCCAAATGCGAATCGTGTTGTCGCCGCCACCCGACGCCAGCCGCTCTCCCGCGCCGACCAGCGCGAGCGACTGCACGGGCTGAGGCGTGTCGATCCGGCCGACGGGCGCGCCGTCCGCCACCTGCCAGGAACGAATTGTTTTGTCGGCCGAGCCGGAGAAAAGCTTCGTGCCGTCGGCCGAGAACCGCAAGGCTGTGACGACCCCGGCGTGGCCCGTGATGGCCCGCGCGGGTTGCCCCGTCGCCAGATCCCAGAGCTTGATGCTGTTGTCGGCGGCGGCCGTGGCGAGCCATTTGCCGTCGGGGCTGACGGCGATCGTTTGCACGCCGTCGGCCGAGGCCGTATCCAAGGTGGCCAGGCGCAAGTCGCGCGGCCGCTTCCAGATTTTGATGTCGCGATAGCCGCCCGAAGCGAGCAGCGTGCCGTCGTGGCTAAAGGCAAGCGACTGGATCAGGTCGAGATCGGCCACGCCGGGTTTGCTGTAGACGCCCGACTTGAGCAACTCGGGATCCGTCAGCCGGCAGACGAAACGGCCGCTCGGCAAGTGGTAGACGAAAATCTGGTTGGCCCGGCCACAGGCCACATACTGGCCGTCTGGCGTGACGGCCGCCGCGTAAATCGGATTGACCCCGGGGGGCAGAGGCTGCCATTTGATCTCGTCGGCCTGGCCGGTCACGATGCCACCCGCTCCCTGGTCGATCCAGAGCTTGATGAGCCCCAACTCTTCGGGCGTCAGAGCCTTGGCAGCCACCTTGTTGCCCGACGGCGGCATGAGCGAATCGACGTTTCCGGTGGCGCGGCCCAGCAGAAGGCTTTCGGCCGCTTTCATGGGTAGGGCGGCCGGCCCGCTGTCTCCCCCCTTGATGATCGACTGGGGCGTCTCCAGGACGAGGCCGCTTTCGGCCTTGGTGGCGTTGTGGCAGGCGACGCAGTTTCGCTTAAGCAGCGGAAGCACTTCCTTCTGGAAGTCGACTGGCGTGTCGCGTTTGATTTCGGCGATGGGGATGACCTTGTCGTCCGCGGTGGCGCGCCCGGCCATCGGCCCGGCAAAGGCGACCAGCGACAAATTCACGAGCCAGAGGGCAAATCGATTCCGCCTCATTATCGAGTTTCCTGCTAGAGGATGGGCTTGTCGGAAGTAGGAGTGAGACTCGCCTCGCTCGTCCCACCCACGACTCAATTCACTTTTTCAATTGTCAGCATCACGGGCTGCTCGACGGTGAGTTGCTGGCCATTGAAGGGTGCGACTGCCTTTATGGTAATCGCATGTGTCCCCGGCGTCGCGTTGGCCGCCGCCTGGACGATGAGTTTGGCATCGGCCTGACCGGCCGGCACCGGCATGGGGGCGATCGTCACCCCTTGGACGCCGCCGGGCAACACTGCCTGCACCTGTACGGCTTCCGCAAAGCCGTAGAGCCTCGCGATCGCCACCGGCAACTCGACCTGCCCGCCCTGTTTGACGGCGGCCGTGCCCGCGGCGGTCATGGTGATCGGGGCGGCCGTGATCTTGATAATCGCCGAGGTCGAGGGCCAGAAGAGCTGCACGTCCTTGGGTGCGGCCGCATTGGCGGCGTCGGCGGCCCGTTTATCGGCGGCCGGTTTCAACTCGGCCGCGATCTTTGCCTGAGCCGCGGCATCGGCGGCTGTCTTTTCGGCGGCGGCTTTTGCCTCGTTGGCCGCCTTGAGGGCAGCTTCCGCGTCGGCGAGCGCCTTATCGGCGGCGGCTTGCGTGTCCGGAGTCGCCTGCTGCTTGGCCGTTTGCGCCGCCTTGAGCGCGGCCTCCGCGTCGGCGGCCGCCTTGACGGCAGCTTGCTTGGCCGTCTCCGCGGCTTGTGACGCGGCTGCCAGATCGGTAGCCAGTTTCTCGATTTCAGCCTTGGCCTTGGCGGCCGCTTCGGCGGCGGGCACATCGCGTCGATAGGCGGCCGTCGTTTGGGCTTGCAAGTAGAGCGAGAACTCGCCCAGCGGCGCCTGCGGATTGATCTGCAGAGCAAACTTCCCTTCGTTTGTGTTGCCGTCGAACGTGAGGGGCTGCGGCTGAACGTTGGGAGGCACCGCCAGCGCGGTGAGCGTGATGTTCCCCTTGATTTCGGCTCGGCGCGTGACCTTCACCGGAATTTCCAGCTTGCCGGCGCGCGACATCTCCCACGTTTTTCCTTCACCCAGCTCGATGGTCAGCGGCGCCGTGTCGGAGGCCGCTACGGCCAGCACCAGGCTCCGCGCCAGACGGGCGGGAGCCGGAATGTTCTGCGGGGCTGCCACCAGCACCGAACCGGCTCGCGCTGTGCGGGCCACGTCGGCCGCGCCGACCTTCGCTCGGCCGACAATCTGAATCGGCCCCATCCAATCGGCGGCCTGGTCCGATGCCGTGAGCGTAAGCGTGGTGGAGGTCTGGCCGGGACCGATGACGGCGGGAGCGGCCGTGACGCCGGCGGGCAAGCCTTCGGCCGTCACGCTAATCGGGCCCGCGAACCCGTCGCGGCGGAACGCCACCACGTCGATCCGCTCGGTCGCGCCGTGTCGCAAAACGGGGTTCCAGGGACGGGCCTCAAGCCGGTTGTTGGCCGGATAGACGGGGACGGCCGCCAGGCGAAAATCGGGCTGCTCAGCGTGAATCGACAGCCGGTAGATCCGCCGCGGATCGTTGCGCGGGTTAAGCGCCAGGTCTCGCACCATCGCCCGGTAGGTGCCGCTGGCCGGCACGGCAAAACGGAAACTGCCGTCTACGCTCGAGGTGTTGAACGACAGCCCGCCCGCGTTGGCCGCCAGGTCGTCGAGATCGGTGACGTCGGCGACCTGTTCTTCTCCCTTGTCGTTCTTCGTCACTCTCTGGATGAGAACCGCTGGGTCGGTGGCCAGCCCCAGCCGCTCGGAGATCATCTCAAACCAGAAAACTTCGCCGGCCTGGGCGTCGAATTGCACCCAGTCGGGATTGCCGGTCGGGCCG
This sequence comes from Pirellulales bacterium, assembly GCA_035550375.1. Classification (GTDB taxonomy): domain Bacteria; phylum Planctomycetota; class Planctomycetia; order Pirellulales; family JAICIG01; genus DASSFG01. The sequence goes on from DASZPH010000057.1 coordinate 204,829, forward strand.
AAGCGCCCCACGAACTCGCAGGGAAGCGTCACGACGTTGGCCTTGGCCGGCTCGTCGTTCGGCTCCTGCTCGGCAATCACGGGTGTCGTGGCGTAGCCGATGAAACAGACGTTCGATGTGCCTTGCGGGCCGACGAAGCGATAGTCGAAGCCGTCGATTTCGGTTTCCTCGGGCTTTGTGAAGGTGCCCGACCCGCCGCGTTCGGTCGTTTTGTCCCCCGGCACGTCGATTTCGACAGCCAGTTTCTCCAGCGGCCGCCCTTCAACCGCCAGGCCGTCGGCCGGCACCGAGCCCGGCAGATTCCGACCGTAAAGCACAAAATTCCCTTTGGTCCCTGGCGCGCCGGCCGGGGGCCAGACGAAGTCGACATACGGGCCGGTGCTGACGGCGAAACGATAAAAGTGCTCCCCGCCGCCTCCGTAAATGAAGTCAAAGACCTTCAAGAAGTATTCGCCGTCGGTGGGGGCCGAGAAATCGATGAGAGGGTCGCGCCGGTTGAAGTCGCGGTCGCGGGCGATCTGTCTGCCGGCCGAATCATAGAGTTCCAGCGTGGCGTCCATGCGCGAATCGATCCGCTGCGCCCAGCAGTCGACGATCAGCCGCTGACCGGCCTTGGCGGTGAATTTGTACCAGTCGGAGTTGTTGCCGTCGGCCGTGCCGTTGACGACCGTGTCGAGCTCGATCGCTTGTGCCTTCTCGCGAGAGTTGTTTCCCCCTTGCTCCTTTACTTCCGCCAGCGTGCCGACAACGAACGATCGCGGATTGGAGACTCCGAAAGTGCCGATCGCGCGCACGTCGTAGACTCCCGGCGGCACGTCGGCCGCAATCGTCACGGTGAACTGGTTAGCGAGCGGTTCGGCGGCCAGTTGGGGCAGCCGCGGCGGAGACATTTTCTGAGCGGCGGTGATGCCCGGGTGCGAGAAGTAGAGGCCCTTTACGCCGTCGAGGTCGGCGCCGGAAGTGATCACCAGATCAACGACTGCTCCCTGCTTGCCGCCCGGAGGCGAGATAGCGAAGAGCTGGGTGAGGGGAAGCTGGCCGCGTGCCACGCTGGCCACCCCGGCCAGACCGAAGGCAAGGAGAACAAACGAACTGCGCAAGGCGTGCTGCATGGCGAAGGCTCCTGTGCCTGGAGCGATTTTTATTTGGAGGGCAGGTTTTCGTCGGCACACGGCCAGGACCTGCGGGCGTGCGCGACGGGCGGGTTGGACTGACAAACTCGGCTGGACTAAATCGCCGCGAGCGCACGGCGTCAGGCGGATGAGCTTCCCGGCCCGCCCGCCTCGACGAGAACGGCCGAACAAGGCCGTCCTCGGCGCACACGGCTACTTAGTGGTTGAACAAAAACTCCTTCGTGTTCACCAGAGCCCACAAAATGTCTTCGTAGGCCTGCTGCTTGTTCTCCACGCGGTTAACGTGGGCCAGCGCCACCGACATCTCGTCGGCCACTGGCGGGCGCGAGAACACGGCCAGGTAGAGCCAGCGCACCTTTTCCTCCGGGGTGCGCTTCGCGTCCTGCGCCAGCAGCGCGGCTCGACCCTGCCCATTAGATAGTTTGGCCTGGATTTCCGAGGAGTTCAACAGGTGCAGGCTTTGGGCCAGGTTTGCTTCCTGCGACCGCTCGCACTCGCAAGCGCTCGAGCCTTCTGGCCGGCCGAAAACGGTCAAGAAGTAATTGTTCGCGCCGTTGTCGGGCAACTCGATGGCCCGCGTGCCCACGGGGAGCCCGTTGAACGAGGTACTCGATGCCGTCACCGAGTCGATGGCGTCGAGCAGCACTTCGGCCGTCAGCCGTTTCGGATAATACCGGGAGAAATTCTGCTTGTCGTTGACGTTGTACTGGTTCGGCTCGGCCGCGAGCTGGTACGTGTTCGACTTGCAGATCGTCCGCAGCAGGTCCTTGAGGTCGAAATGGTGGGCGATGAAGTGTTCGGACAAGGCCGAGAGAAGTTCCGGGTTGGAGGCCGGGTTGGTCACCCGCATGTCGTCTTCCGGCTCGACGATGCCGCGGCTGAAGCAGTGCTTCCAGTAGCGGTTGACGAGCGCTTTGGCGAAGAACGGGTTCGACGGATCGGCCATCCAATCGGCCAGCGATTGCCGCGGATCACGCTCTGCGGCCGGCTTGACCGGATCGGCACCCAGGCCGGTCGGAGAGAGCCGCTCACCCGTCTTGGGGTTCGTGGCGGCCGCCTCGCCGCGGCGATGGAAGATGCGCTGCTCTTCCGGCTCGAAGCCCGGCTTGCGGCCGACCTGCGAGAAGAAAGCAGCCATGCCGTAGTAGTCGCGCTGGCTCCATTTCTCGAACGGATGGTGATGGCAGCGGGCGCACTGGATGCGCAGCCCGAGGAACAACTGGGCGGTGTCTTCGACCTGCTGGTCGACCTCTTTCACCTCGCGATACCAGACCACGGGCGGGTTGTCCCCCAACTCGCCGCTGGCGGCCACGATTTCGCGCACGAACTGGTCGTAAGGCCTGTTCTCGTAAAGGGCGTCGCGAATCCAGCCGTGGAAGGCGTAAGAGCCTCGCGTGTAGTTGGGCGAGCGCCGCTTGTTACGCAGGATCGCGCTCCACTTGTTGGCGAAGTAGTCGGCGTACGACGGGCTGTCGAGCAGCCGGTCGATGAGCTTGTCTCGCTTGGCCGGGTCCTGGTCGGCCACGAAGGCCTCGGTCTCCTCCGGACTCGGCAATCGGCCAGACAGGTCGATCGACGTGCGACGAATGAAGGTGGCGTCGTCGCAAACGGCCGACGGCGGCACGCCGAGGGTCTTCAGCTTCTTGAAGACGAACTCGTCAATGAAGTTCTTCGCGGGCGGCAGATCGTTGACCGCGATGCCCAGGGGGAGCGTGGCGCGAAAGACGCCGACTTGCCCCTGATAACGGGCCATGATGGCCACGTCACCCGTGAGCTGGTGCGTCTTCACCAACCCGGTCGGCGAACATTCGGCCATCTCGCTGTCGTTGGAGTCGTAGGTCGCGACGCGCGTCACGTCTTCGATCGAGCCGTCGCTATAGTGGGCCAGCGTCACGATCTGCTGCACGCCGCCCCGCTGCATCGACCGCTGGCCGGGAATGACCTCGATGCGGACGACCTTCGGATCGTCGGCGTTGCCGTAGGGCATGCCCTGCGCAATCCAGCGGCGAACGAGCTTGTATTCGTGCGAGTCGGCGTCCATCCGCTGGCCGCCCCCGTGCGGGGCGGCGTTGATCGGTTTCAGCAGAAGCAGGCTGCGGTCGGGATCGCCGGGGAACAGGCGCCGCCCACGCCCCTCTTTGACCAGGTGTTCATAATCTTCGCCCGGCTCGAAACCAAGCAGCGAGAGCTTGAAACCGTTCTGGCCGCTCGCCTTGCCGTGGCAGCCACCTCCATTGCAGCCCAACTTGGTGAAGATCGGCACGATCTGGTTGGGAAAATTGATCGGCGTGTCGTGGACCGTGTTGGTGACCGCCAGGTTGACGGTCGCCCGATTCTCGCCCAGCGTGGCGGTGACGGTGACCTGCCCGTCGGTGATGGGGAGCACCAGACCGCTCGCGTCGACCGTGACGATGCCGGGCGGGCTGGTTTCGTAGGCCACCTCGCCCGTGACATCACGGACCTGGCCGGAACTGAATTGTCCGCTTACCAGCAGTTGCTGCTGCGAATCTTTTCCACGAAGCGTGGCAACTTTTCCGTCCGGGAATCCCGTTTCGACCGTCAGGCGAACCAGCGCGCCGGGATCGCCCAGTCCGGGGGCGTCGACCCTGCTGGGAGCCGAATCGGCGAAAGAAGTCAGGGGATAGCACAGCAGCAGCAACAAGGCGGCGGCCGGGTAGCAAAAGCGGCGCACGGGGAGAGTCATGCGTGGCTCCTTCCGAGGCAGGAACTTTGATTAGGGAAGAGGAACCTAAAGGCGGGTCACGCGAAGATTATCGCATCAACGGGCATTGATTGCAACAGGACGCATCAACAAACGGTGATGCGACTTGAGACGGTTTTGACCGGGGGTTGGGGGAGTTGCGTCCAAAGCCTGGCTGCCAGCGCGCGCCGCTTGAGCGTCTCTACGTTTAATTCAGGGCGGGGCACTCACGATCGTAGCGCGGAGCGACCTTTCCGGTCGTCTTGGCGCCCGGGCCTGGCAGGCATCCATCCGACAGCACCGGTCCTGATTTTGCTGACGGCTATTCAGGCAGGGCGACCTGGGTATTCAGGCAGGGCGGGGCCGATCGCCCCAGGGGGTGCCGGGTGGGCGTCGCCCGCCAGTTGAGTTACATGGTTGGTCTACTTCGCCACCGCTTCCCATGAGAGTCGACGGGAACTTTGCTCTCTTTCAGGAAACGCGGCCCGCGGTCATGGTCGTCTCGCACGAGCGGTCGGGAACCCATTTCCTGATGAACGCCCTGGCCTCGTGCTACGGGTACGTCAGCTCTCCGTGGATCGATTTCGACCGGCCCACGTTCAACATCAACTACTTCTACGCCTCCGAGGTCCGAGAGGTGCTGCTGGCGATTGCCGATCGGCCGATGGCAAACGTCGTCAAGTCGCACCATAGCGTCGAGTTCTTTGCCGGCCAGTTGGAGCGGCTCACCGAGCGTTACGTCTTGTTCGTCATCTGCCGCGATCCGGTGGGGGTTATGGACTCCTTCTGGCGATTCATCCACCAATGGCCCTGGGCGGAGGGCCCCAAGACGCTGGACGCGAAGAGTTTCGCGGCGGCCGAACCGTGCGGCCGCCTGCTGCGGTACCAGATGCGTCAACACAGCGACATGCTGCACCGCTGGTCGGCACACGCCGAGGGATGGCTGGCCGCGGCCCAGAAGCTGTCTCGCGTGGTAATCGTGCGCTACGAAGACCTCGACTCAAACTTTGAGGCGACCATACGCGGGTTCGCCGAGCATCTTGGCCGGGCGCCGGCGTCGATCGTCCGACCGGCGCGAGACTACAACGTGATTCCCGGCGGCCCTCGCGACCCGACGGGCAACGGATCGTCGACGGACCTGGCGGCGCTGCGACAACTTTGCCTCGAACGTGTCGGGCCGACCATGTCCAGACTGGGCTACGCCTGAAGGACAAGCAGCAGGCACGCTCTGTCGTGCCGTCGCCTCGCACCGAGGGATTAACCAACTCCCCATGCCTGCTTTCCGATACCGGTTTCAAGGCGGGCCCTTCGAAGGACTGCGCGAGTTCTCGAGAATGCTCGGTGAATGGGTGGTCCTTTTCGCCGACGAACGCCAGCAACCGGCGAGCATGCAGTCGGCGTTCGCCTTGGTCGGCTACCGGCAGGATGCCGACGGCGGTGGACACGTTTATCGCTTTCGGCATTGTCTGACGCCCGCTCTGCGGCGGTTCTATGTCGAATACGCCGATGGGCCGTTTCAAGGCGCTGAGGTCTCGGTCCTCCCGGCGATCTGGTTGCCCGTTGAGCTGATTCGGCCTCTCGACGCCCAGGCACGCGCCATAAGAGAACCGGACGCCCTTCGCTCGGATGCCCGCCGCGCCGTTTACCTAGCGCACTACCAGCGGCGAGATTCGGAAGGCAATAAGTATCACCTCTGCAAAATCACGCGCGCGATCACGGCCGAGCCGGGGCGAGCGGCCTGAGTTTTTCGGAAGAACCGCGGTTGCACTGACCGGGGAATCAATGTTTTGGCGAACGAAGAGGATTGTCCGCACGGTCTAGCTGGTTGACGAGCACGACGACGTTGCTCGGCAAGGGCTGGGAGCCGAGAAGACGCTGGGACTCGGCACGGAAGGCCTGCCAGGTGTCGCCTCCGGCGCGACAGCAGGCCAAAGCGGCAAGCGTCACCAGGTCTTCGCCGGCCAGGTCGCCTCGCACCGTCCTGATGAGCATAGCGCGGTCGACGTCCGCGGGGTCCGAAACGATCGCCCGCGCCAGCTCGTAGGCGAGCTTCGATTCCGGCGACTTGGCCGCTTGAGGAGCGAGCAAATCCAAGAGCGAACCCGCGGCCGCCGCATCATCGCGGTCGGCAAGCGCGGCATAAAGGACGGCCGTAAACGCGCCTGCGTCATCGGGTGATTTTTTCAGGGTCGCCACGGCATCCTCTACGGCAGGCTGGCAGAGCTTGCGAGCGTTGCCGATCAGTTTCTTCAGCTCCGCTTCGTTGGGCAGCATGCGGTCCGCTTCGGCAAGCGTCCAAAGCGAGCGGACCACGATGGCTTTGGCGGCACCCTGGAGCAACTCGGCGGTCTCCGGCTGCCTCCAAGCGAAATTGAGCTCGCTCATCGCTTCGAGATCGAGCTGACCGGCAAACGCGGACCGGAGAAGCTGCCAATCGAACTCGACGTGCGCCAGCGCCGTCTTGTGGCGGCGCCGTGCCGCAAGTTGTTGTGCGTTTTCTGCTTCCCTGGCACCGGCCCGCTTGGCCGTCTTCTTGTGCAGTTCAGTCAGATCCGCCGGCAGCCTGGCCTTGGAATCAGCCAAGGCGGCGAACAGGCGCCCGGCCCGATCGTGGAGGGCCGCGTCGCCGAAGAGCATGGCTTGACCAGGCGCGAGCCATGCAACCGAAGTTGCCGCGGCGCCAAGGTGCTTGCGGACCGCTGCGATAAAGTCGTCCGCGGCCTTCTTGTACGTGGCCATCTTGGCGGACTCATCGCCCGTAAGCTCCTCCTCAGCCGGAAACACCATCGAAGCTACGTCGTAGACCCAGGCCGAGCCGCCGGGGCGTCGTCTAGCGGTGCCCGCGACGATCGTGTCGCCGTCCAGCCACCAGTCCAGGCGTTCGGGAGACAAGAGCCAGTCGAGCGCCTCGGTCACCGTCGCTTCGCGCAAGTCGAGGAAGGAAACCCGAACGCCACGGTCGCCGGTTAGCAGCTTCGCGTCGTCTAGGCTGCCCGGCAGCAGACGGAGCTGCATGCCGGCCGCTTTGGCAACGGCGTCGAGCGCCACGTCGATCGCCTGGTCGCGCACAACCAGGTCGAGCCGCTTGTCGAGTGCGGGCACTCGCTTCGTCGCGGTGTGCACCCAATCGCGGTGGACGGCTTCCAGGGCGTCCATCGCTTCATTGGCCTTCGCGCTGTTGCCGGTCGCCGAAGCGAGGAGCCATGCCCATGCAAGCTGCGCGCCGGCGTCGGATAGTTGGCCTGCTTTCTGCAGCGTGCGGGCCGCGTCGAGCGCCGCCTGAGCGGCGTCGTTCAAAGGTCCGCTTTGTTCGCCGAGAGCCACAGCCGCGAGCGAAAGCACACGCTGACCTTCGTCCTCCTTCAGATCACGGATTTCGAAGTCGGCAACAATCGACTCGCGCAGTTGCTTGACCAGTTTCGACCGCTCGACTGCGATGGGCGCCGCCGCCGCGACCGGCTTGCCCGCCATACGGCCCGATCTTCTCCCTCCGGCACCAACGGGACCCGCCAGGCCACGCCCCAGGGCGGCACGCAACGCCGTCGCGCCTCCGCCCGCCGGGGTCATTGCGCGGTAGTAGCGCGCGTCGGCCGATTTCTTGGCTTCGAATGAAAAGCTGTCTGAACGCAAGCCACCTAACCCCCCCGCAGTTCCGGCCGGGGCCAAACCGAGCTGCCGCGCTTCTAGCAGACCGTCCGTGTCGCCTTCGGGACCGAAAAAGCCCTCCCAGCGCGTGCCTTCGGGCAACGGCACGGGCACCAGCATCCGTCGCGGCGGTCGAGGCGAGTCGGCGGCCGGCGGTGAATCGGAGTCGACGGCCACAAAGCTGGTGTACGGGCTCATGAGCCGGTATTGCAGGGCCAGTCCGGTCACTTCTTCTTCGACGGCCGGCGATCCTTGATAGTAGGTCTGTTGCATCAGGTCTTCGATCTTCTGCCTCGCCCACACCTTGGCCAACACGTCGTGGGCGGGCTCGTCTTGCGGCGCCTTGATGGCGAGCTGCCAGCTCGTCGGCTCGCCTTCCACCTCGCCGCTGACCGTAAGCAGAGAATCGCCTGAACCCGCGTAGCGGCCATAAACCACGACCGGTCTGCCCGCCCAGAGTTCGGGCAACCGGGCCGGATAAGTTTGCGAGACCTGCAAGCCCCCGTAGTCGATGCGCACCTTGGCAAGCTGGGCGCGCTGGATGCGCGTCATGATTTCTTCCGTCAGGCCGGCCGTCTCATCGTCGAGGCCCAGCGTGCGCCCCATGCCGCCGCCCTGCCGCGCGACGCCATCGACCAGAAACATGTTCGGCGACGAGCCGATACCCAGACACCAAAAGCGAATGCGGTCACCGCACTGTTTGCCCACGTGCTCAATGATCTCGGCCTCGTTGCCGATGTAGCCGTCGGTGAGCATGACAACGATCCGCATGCGTTCCTTGTCGAGCGGTTCGTCGATCGCCAGCTTCACGCCTTTAAGCATTTCGGTGCCGCCGGCGCCCTGCAGCCCCTCGGTGAAATTGAGCGCGCGGCCAATACTGGCCGCGTTCACCGGCACGGGCTGAGGAAAGAGTTTGTGTGCGTCGCCGGCGAAGGTAATGACCTGCACCGTATCGACCGCGCGGCAAAGCTTGAGCATGTTCTGCATCGCCTCGATAACTTTGGCCGTCGGCTGCCCCGACATCGAGCCCGAAACATCGACCAGAAACACCATCTCGCGGGGGGGCGATTTGGTCAGCCGCTCGTCCTCGCGCGGTTGGATCATGAGCATGAAATAGCCGCTACCCACGCGGCCGGCGTCGGCGGCCGACGCGTCGGTGTGGGCCAGCAGCGCCAGCTCAGGCTTCTTTCCGGAGACTTTATAGCGCAGCACAAAGTCTTTATTCGGAAGCCGGTCATCGGGCGAGAGCACGACCTTGGCCTGACGGTCGTCGGCCCGCTGCACGTCGGCCTTGTGGTTGGCCACCGACAGGTCTTGCACGGGCACGCCGGCGTCGAGTTTGACCGCCAACGAAATATCGTGCCCGCTGCGATGGCCCGGTTTGAGAACGGGCGGATTAATGCGCGAGGCATCCGGCACCCGCGTGGTATCTGGCGTGGTGCCCGACGTCTTGCCCTGCAGCTCTGCCGGCAACGGAGAGGGCGAGCTCGTGGCGGAACCCGGGTTATAGCGCGGCCCGACCACCATGGGAAACCGGAACTCATAGCTGCCCAGGTCGTATTCCAAAACATCGACGTAGGAAATCTCGATGACCACTTCCTGGCCAGGAGCGATGTTGCCGACCGATTGGGTGAAAATGTTGGGCCGCTCTTGCTCAAGCAGGGCCGCCGTTTGCCCCGCCAGCAGAGCCTGGTCGTAAATCTTCCTCGCCTCGGCCCGGCGTTTGATGAGGCCGACAATCCTGCGATCGCCCACGGTCATCGTCATGGCGTCGACGGCCGACGTGTGCGGCAAGGGGAAGACGTAAACCGCCTCGATCTTTTCCTTCAGCGGGTTGTGAAACGTTTGCTTAACGTTCACACGGGCGACGAACCCGGAGATGTCGGCATTCACCTCGGTGTGTTTCAGCGGGCATTCGACCACCGTGCCATCGGGCTTCGCCACGCGCAGCGCGCCCTGCGTAACGTCTTTCTCTATTTCGGCTTGTGCTTGATCGGCTGCTGTAGAATCGGCCCGCAAGCGAGCGGGCGACAGCCAGCAACTGGCCAAAAGCAGGCACGAAGCACCGAAAGCCGACTTCTTGATATTGAGAAACACGTCCGAGTCTCCGCTTGTCCAGTAAGATGCCGCCAACCCTTTGACGCCCGAGCGCGGAGAAAAGTTTCATGGTTTGAAGAAGAAGCTGGACGATTTGTCCTTGCCCACTGGAGCGGGAAATGCGGTGCTCCTGGACTGGACACAGCACTAAGGTGGGCGATTCGGCGCTTGGATTGCGCAGCGGTAGCTTCTGGCCGACTACGGCAAGTTACCGCTGCGGTTTGTCGCGCAGTTCGCCAGAGACGACGTTGCAGGTTGCCTGCAACAGCGGCTAGATCACGCTACGTCAAACCGATCGAGGTTCATCACCTTGTTCCAGGCGGCCACAAAGTCGTCGACGAACTTCTTCTGGGCGTCGGAGCTTCCGTAGACTTCCGCCAGGGCGCGGAGCTGGGAGTTTGACCCGAAGACGAGGTCGACACGCGTGGCCGTCCATTTCGGTTCGCCCGTTTTGCAGTCGCGGCCCTCGAACACGTCGGCGTCTTTGGAAACGGCCTTCCACTCCGTCCCCATGTCGAGCAGATGGACGAAGAAGTCGTTCGTCAGCGCCTCGGGGCGCCTGGTGAAGACACCGTGCTGCGCACCGCCGACGTTGGTCTTGAGGACGCGCATTCCGCCGATGAGCACCGTCATTTCGGGCGCGGTCAGGGTTAGTAGCTGTGCCTTGTCGATCAGCAGTGCTTCGGCCGGTACGCTGTATTTGGCCTTGAGGTAATTGCGGAAGCCGTCGGCAATCGGCTCGAGCACGTCGAAGGAAGGCACCTCGGTTTGCTCCTGCGTGGCGTCCATCCGTCCCGGCGTGAAGGGAACCGTCACCTGGTGGCCGGCATTCTTGGCGGCTTGTTCGACCCCCGCGCAGCCAGCCAAAACGATCAGGTCGGCCAGCGAGACCTTCTTGCCCCCGGACTGGGCGCCGTTGAAGGCGCCCTGGATGCCCTCCAAGGTCTTGAGCACCTTCGCCAGTTGGGCGGGCTGGTTGACCTGCCAATCTTTCTGCGGTGTCAGCCGAATGCGGGCGCCGTTCGCGCCGCCCCGCTTGTCGGAACCACGGAACGTCGACGCCGCCGCCCAGGCGGTCGAAACCAGTTCGGAGACCGACAGACCGGCGGCTAGGATCTTGCCCTTTAAGGAAGCGACGTCCTGCGCGTCGATCAATTTGTGATTCACCGCGGGGATGGGGTCCTGCCAGATCAGTTCCTCCGCCGGAACCTCCGGGCCGAGATAACGCGCCCGCGGGCCCATGTCGCGGTGTGTCAGCTTGAACCAGGCCCGGGCGAAGGCGTCGGCAAACTGATCGGGGTTTTCCAAGAAACGCCTCGCGATCTTTTCGTAGGCGGGGTCGGCGCGCAACGCGAGGTCGGTGGTCAACATCGAGGGCGCGATCTTCTTGGAGGGGTCGAAGGCATGGGGCACCGTGCCGGCGCCCCCGCCGTGCTTCGGCCTCCATTGATGCGCGCCGGCGGGGCTCTTCGTCAGTTCCCACTCGTAGCCGAACAAGTTCCAGAGAAAGTTGCTGCTCCACTTCGTGGGCGTGGTCGTCCAGGTGACTTCCAGGCCGCTGGTGATCGCGTCTGCGCCCTTGCCCGTGCCGAAGCTGTTTTTCCAGCCCAGGCCCATTTCTTCCAGCCCGGCCGCTTCCGCGTCGGGCCCGCAATGCGAGGCGGGGGCGGCTCCGTGGGTCTTGCCGAAGGTATGCCCGCCGGCGATCAGGGCCACCGTCTCCTCGTCGTTCATCGCCATGCGGCCGAAGGTCTCGCGGATATCCCGCGCCGCGGCGACCGGATCGGGTTTGCCGTTGGGACCCTCCGGGTTGACGTAAATCAGCCCCATTTGCACGGCGGCGAGGGGATTTTCGAGGTCCCGGTCGCCCGTGTAGCGTTTGTCGGCCAGCCAGGTCGTCTCGGCGCCCCAATAGACGTCCTGGTCGGGTTCCCAGGTATCTTCACGACCGCCCGCGAAACCGAAGGTCTTGAAGCCCATGGTTTCCAGCGCGACGTTGCCGGCCAGGATCATCAGGTCGGCCCACGAAATCTTGCGGCCGTACTTCTGTTTGACCGGCCAGAGGAGCCGACGGGCCTTGTCGAGGCTGACGTTGTCGGGCCAACTGTTGAGCGGCGCGAAGCGCTGCTGGCCCCTGCCGCCGCCCCCGCGGCCGTCACCCGTGCGGTAGGTGCCGGCGCTGTGCCACGCCATGCGAATGAACAGGGGGCCGTAATGGCCGAAGTCGGCCGGCCACCATTCCTGCGAGTCGGTCATCAGCGCGGCGAGATCTTTCTTCACCGCCGCCAGGTCGAGGCTCTTGAACTCTCTGGCGTAGTCGAAGTCCTCGCCCATCGGATCGGACTTGGAGGAATGCTGGTGCAGAAGATCGACCCTCAACAGGTTTGGCCACCATTCGCGATTCGACGTGCCGCCCCCGGCGGCATGCTGGAAGGGGTATTTGGTTTCGGTCGACATTGTCTTCTCCGTGAAATATTGAACCGCGACGGGTTTTGTGGTCATGCACAAAGGCGCAACGCCACAAATTTATTCCACCGAAGCGGCCCTGACCAGCCGTCCCGGGCAGGGCCGATGATCCAAGGGCGCGAGCCTGACGTCACGGCAAGTCTTCGGTTTCTATTCCGCCTCCACAACCACCCGGAATTTCTGCCCGGCGCAGTCGGCCTTTTCGGTAATGAACTCGTGCGTGCCGATGGACCACACGTCCTGGATGATGCCCCGCCCGCTCCGCTGGCTGCGAGCGTTCTCGACGCCCGTCGGGTAATAGGGGTCGGTCTCCGCCTGACGAACGTTGTAAGTCCCCTTGTTGGCGGTGATTTCCCACGAGCAACTGGCCATGTCGTAGAGTCCCCAGGCATTGGGCTTTCGAGACCTGACCTTGAGCGGAGACTTGAAGCCTTCGAGCCTGGTGCTGTTCTGCTCGTTGTACTTCGCCGGAAACCCCGGATCGGAAGTGCCCACTCGGGCCGCATATTCCCACTCGGCGTCGGTGGGCAGGCGAACTTTCCTGCCATTTCTCTCGGACAGAAGCTCACAGAATCGGCCGATGTCGGCGAAGGGCGGGTTTTGCACCGGCAACTGCGGGTCCTTGACGACGCTGGGATTCTGGCCAATCACGGCCTCATACATCTCCTGCGTCGTGGGAATCTCCGCCATGTAAAACGGCTTCGTTAACGTCACGGGGTGGGGATACTCTTCGACATAGTAGGGCCACATGTAAACGGGCGTTCCCATCAGGAATTTCCCGGCAGGAATAAAGACGCATTTGAGCCTGAGGGTGTCGGAGATCGTCAGGTTCACCGGCTCTCGGTCCGGCAAGACACGCGGCCTGTCCGCGGCGAGCATGCGGTCTGGAAACCTGAGCCTAATCGGCTCGATCTTGCTGGCGGTGATCCACCTCTTGCCCTCGCGTTCTGCGACCACGCCGGTCACGGCGCTGGCGGCGGCGGGCATGCAGTAATGGTTGGTTCCCCGGTTCTTCGCATACCTATCGTCCTGCAGGGCGGGGCTGTCGGGAGACAGGTAAAACTTCAACCTCGCGCTGAACTGATCCATCAGTTTCTGGGCCGCCTCGGCATCGAGCCCTTCGTCGGGGTAAAAATCGTTCATGATGCCGTCCACTTCTTCGCGAACCTCGCGGGTTCCGTCGATGGCGAAGATCACCATCGTGTGGTCGTCGCCTTTAGGATCCTGAATACACGCTCCATTGCAAACCATACTCCCCTTGAGCGTCACTTCGGCGGCCGACGCGGGCGAAACGACTTCCGATCGCATAGTGGCCACGCCGCAGAGCAGAAGCGCGGCGGCAATTCGGGTAGGGCACGATCGCACGTTCATGGCCTCACCCTCCTGGGTTAGATGAATCTTGCCTCAGGCAGCATGGCTTCAGTCTATCCGTCGACAACCGGCGAATCTCCACCTCCCGCGGACGATCGCTCGGCCGCGTCGGCCACTGTTTGAAACGGCGATTCACCCGCCGCTCCCGGCAGCACGGCGCGTGAGGAAAGCCCTTGGATGCCGAACTCGTCTTCGTACGCCGCGGCGATGATCAGGAACTGAAACGGAAGGGTGAAGAGCAAGCCGACGTAACACAGGTTGACGCCTATCGTCCCGATAATCCGGGCAAGCACCACCAGAAGCAGGCGCTCCCAGAAACGATACCGGGTGGCGTCCCAGCTTGCGTGCAGAGCAGCGAAAAAATCGTAGCCGCGGTCGGCCACCAGGGGCATCACAAACATCGTCCGCGTGTAAAGCCAGAACGTCCAGGCCATCCCGAGGAAAGCGACCGGCATCCAGATGAACATCAAGCGCAGCATGACCGGGAACACATCGGCCGGATTGGGCTGCCCGCGGGGCGGAACCGGCAGCTCTAAGACGCCAGAGAATACGAGGACCGCCAACATGACGACGCTCATCACCAATCCCGGGACGGCCTCCAGCAGCATCAGGGCGATGTTGCTCGACGCGGCCGGCCAGAACAGTTGCCAGCCGCGCCCCAGCGACCCCGTGTCGACCGGCCAACCGCGCAGGTTGCGAAACGCGCACCAGTACAGACCACAGATCAGCGGGCCCTGCGCCAGGAAAAATGGAAAAAAGCAAGCCGCATAACTGGCGACCGCAACCAGCCCGCACACCAGCAACGGCACGGGCCACGCGCTCCACTGTTGGGAATAACCGTTGAACGCCCGGCCGAGGATGTCGCCAACTCGAGAAAACGGCGGGACGCTCGGGCCGACGGGCGGGGCTGGCGGCGGAGGCGGCTGAAACGGGTTTTCGGAGTCCGCGGGCGTTCTTTCCACCGGGGTATTGGGCATGCCCCCGATCATACCACGCGAGGCATGTGGGGGCCCTCCCCGGTGCGCTTCCGCCCTCTGCGCGGTCACCGGGCGAGAAATGCCCTCGCTAGACTTCGTCGAGCCCTCACGAGCGACAGAGACTCGTCGGCCATCTCTTCACGTACGACGATGATGGGCGGCCCGTCGGAAGGACAATCGCAAAGGCGTGGCCGGCCGCTTGCGTCTTGAACTCACGGCGAAGGCAGCGAGCTTTGCTCCCGCAGGTCGGCGCCGCACTGTTTGCACCAGATTGCCGAGACGTGATTCTCGTATTCGTGGCCGCATTTCTTGCACGTCAGCATCAGTCGCCGGTTCACCTCGCCGGTGTCGCTGAAATAGGTTCGACAATGCGGGCAAATGTCGTACACCGCCCGCACTTCACGGCGGCACTTGGGGCAGATTTTCATGCCGCGGTTCAGCGGCGACAGGCCGCGGAGCGTGACTCCCGATGACGATTCGGCGTCGGCCTGACCGCTGCGATGCTTCGAATCCTGATGGACGGGCATCTCGTCATCGGGCGCGGGGGGGGGTCCGAGAAGGTCGACGATGGCGTCGTCGGTGAGCTTGACCGCGGGCACCGGCACCAAAACGCGAACCTGACATTTCGGGCAGAGCCCCGTCAGGCCGGCATACTTGTCCTTGACGTTCAGCTCGTGGCCGTTGGGGCACGTAAAACGTATCGACATCGGCAGCACCCGCCTTGCGAGATGCCAAACCCCCGAGGTTTAGTCGAACACGCCTCTTCTGCCCGTGCCGGACACGCGCCGCGGGCGCTCCCTCGCCTCCTCCTGTGTTCCTGATCAATCGTTCCGATCCGGCCCGTCGCCCAGCCCAGCGTTGGGTTGAGCGTTACCAGACATTGTGCCGGCAGCCTGTTACTGACCCGTCCGGTACTACGTTACCAGGAAAATGATGTTTTCAAAAGCAGATTTTTTGCTTACTGTTTGGACTCCCCCCCGAATTAACCGTCCGAGGCCAAGCCCGCCAGCAGGCACTGCCAGCGAGTATTTCGCCTCCCCTCGCCCGATATTGTGAAAGGTCGCTGGCTCCAGCGGGGCGAGAAGCGCTCAGCGGCTCAGCAATCGCCCGATTGAAAGGGACACGGGACATCCGAGAAGGTTGTTGCCCGCCGCTCCTTCATTTCTTCTGGATATCGTAAACCAGCAGCTCGTCCTGATCGCGCAGGTAGAGGCGGCCGTCGGCGATCGCCGGGTGGGGCCAGCCTGGCTGGCCGCTACCGGGAAGTTGAAAGGCGCTCTTCAGCGTGTACTTCTTGGGAGTCGCCTCGATGAGCGCCATCACTCCGTTCTGGTAGCGAAAGTACAAGTTGCCGTCGGCATAAGCGATCGCCGCCGATTCCTGGCCAGGCCCTCGGCCCGGGTGCCAGGCGACTTTGCCCGTTCGCAGGTTGACGCAGAGGGGGAATCCCTGATTATGCCCGTTGCCGCAGTAGACGTGATCGCCGACGAGAACCATTCCCCCGTGATGGTTCTGCATGACGCCCGGCTTCAGAAAATATTTTTCATCCGCGCGAACTCCGCTGCCGCTTTTGACGAGGTGCAACAGCGCCGCTCCCGTCCCGTAGCCGGAGGAACAGAACACAAAGTCGTCGCGGACGATGGGCGTCGGTATGTTGGCCGTGTCGTTGGCAATGGCGTTGTAACCCCACAGCATTTCGCCGTTTTCCGCCCGGACGCCGATGACCCCACGTCCGATGAGTTGCACGTATTGCTTCACGCCGGCTCCGTGGCTGACGACAATCGACGAGTACCCCGCGCCGTCTTTGCCGCGCGGGCCGACCGCGGCGGGCATGGCCGCTTTCCAGATCGTGTCGCCCGTCCTCTTGTCGAGTGCGACGATC
This sequence comes from Pirellulales bacterium, assembly GCA_035550375.1. Classification (GTDB taxonomy): domain Bacteria; phylum Planctomycetota; class Planctomycetia; order Pirellulales; family JAICIG01; genus DASSFG01. The sequence continues at coordinate 221,101 of DASZPH010000057.1, forward strand.
ATGGCTTCGTTGGCGCCGGGCGTGCAGATGAGGCGGTCGCCGTCGATCAGCGGCGACTCGCTGTAGCCCCAGCCCGACATCATCTGGCCGCCAAAATCGCGGCCAAAATTCTTCTTCCAGACGAGGCTGCCGTCGGCCACGTTCGCGCACACGAGATCGCCCTGCAATCCGATCGCGTAAACGCGGTCGCCGTCCACGGTCGGGGTGCCGTTGGGGGCGTTGTTTCCGCCCGTCGGCGTCGACCAGAGGATCTTGCCGTCGGCGCCGTCGAGGGCGATCAGCTCTTCGCCGTTTCCCCGGCGGCCGAGCGTATAAAGCTTCCCGTCGACGATCGCCAGGCTCGAATAACCGCCCCCCAGCCCTTTGGTCTTCCACAACAAAGGCGGCCCTTCTTTCGGCCATTCGTCGAGCAGACCGGTTTCTGGCGAGACGCCGTCGCGATTCGGCCCGCGCCATTGCGGCCATTCGGTGACGGACGCCTTCTTGGCTCCGTTCAGGGCCGCCGGCAGCCAAAGCAGAGAAACGAACAGAGCGCTCAGAAGCAGGGGACGCATCATAGGTTTGCCAGAAAGTTCGACAGACGAAGTCAGGGGAACGAACAGGGGAAGATCGCCTCGCCAGGTAGTCGAGAGGGCCGCTAAGCCAACTCGGAAATCGGCCGGCCCTCCTCAAGCAGGTAGACAGGGCGCCCGGCCGGGTTGACAAACTGGGTTTTTGGCTCGATCCCCAGTACGTCAAAGACCGTGGCCATGAGGTCCTGCGGCCGGACAGGGGTCGACTTGGGAATGTCCGCCTTGCTGGCCGACTCCCCCACCACCTGGCCCGTTTGCAGGCCGCCGCCGGCCAAGGCGAGCGTGCTCAAGGGAGCCCAGTGGTCGCGGCCGGCGTTGCGGTTGATCTTGGGCGTGCGGCCAAATTCGCCCGTGACGACGAGCAGGATCTTCTCGCTTAGGCCGCGCTCGTGAATGTCGTCGATGAAGGCGGCCAGCGCCCGGTCGAGCTCCGGGCTGCGCCGTTCGAGTCCCCGCTCGATCTGGCCGTGCATGTCCCAGCCGCCGTACGAGATCGTGACGAACCCGCAGCCGGCCTCGCACAGCCGTCGAGCCCGCAGCAACTGCTCGCCCAGCCCTTTCCCGTAGCGCTCGACGACGTGCCGCTCCTCCTGCTTGGTGTCGAACGCTTGAGCCGCGTTGCCGAGCACCAGGTCGAACGCCTGCTGCTCGAAGCGGCTCAAGCCTTCGATGGCCCCGTCGTGGTCGGCCTGCCGCTTCAGCCGGTCGAGCCCCTCTAGCAATTCACGACGGTCGTGCAGCCGCTCGTCGGAAACGGCCCGCTCCATGTTGCGTCGCGCCTGGCCGGCGGGATCGAAGGGGGCGTAGGCCGTGCCTAGAAAAGCCGGCCCGTCGGCGCCGATCCCGCCCAGACGTACGTAGGTGGGCATGCCGCTCTGGGAATGGTTCGCTCCCCGAACGCGCGAGGTGATCGAGCCCAGCGATGGCCGCGTCGGTACGCCGCCGTTGTCGATGTTGCGGTTGTCGTAGCCGGTCATCACGTAGTGCGTTCCGCCGCCGTGGCCGCTGTTGGTGTGCGCGAACGAGCGCACGAGCACCATCTTGTCGACAACGGAGGCCAGTTTGGGGAAGGTGCCGCCGATCGTGATTCCCGGCAGCTTGGTGCTCACCTCGCCCGTGATGCTGCGATACTCGGCCGGAGCCGACATCTTGGGATCAAACGTTTCAATGTGCGTCGCGCCGCCGCCCAACCAGACCCAGACCACCGACGTGTCTTTGACCTGTTTTCCCGTCGCCTTGGCTTCAGCCCGCGCCGCCAGAAGTTGAGGAAGCGCCAGCACGCCGGACCCCAAGACGCCGATTTTCATAAACTCTCGGCGGGTCGTTCCTTCGCAGTTGCGGTCGATGCGGTCGGAAAGCACTCGAAGCATGGCACCTTCTCCTGAGTAGGAGGTTGCCAGAAACCGGCAGAACGGACCGCAGGGATGCGGTGCACCGACGGTTTTGGCAGCCTCGGAATCCAAACACGTATGGTTGGTTGACCGTCCGACAGAGTCGCGGCCGGGTCCTGGTGCGTTCGCCGCGGCGCTTGGATTATATCGACTTAAAAAGAACGCAACAAACGAGAATCGCTTGCTCCAACCCGTCTACTGCAATACGGTGGAGGCGCCTGCAATAGGCGCCACCAAACCGCAGATCGGAGACAGTCGATGGCGAAGCCAAGTTATTCGCTCCGCTGGCTGCTGGGATCGATTACGTTTCTGGCCATCGGTTGCGGACTCCTCATCTATGCCCGCGAGGTGACGGCATCCATTACCTTCGCGGCAACCCTGTTGGTCCTGTTTGCCGCGATCCCGCTGAGCGTATATCGCGGCGGAAGGCCGCGCGCCTTCTGGTTCGGATTCGCCCTCTTTGGACTCAGTTACCTGGCCCTTGTTTGCGGTCCCTGGGAAGCGCCTGATGCGTACCTGCACGTGAGACTACGCGACCGGTTGCCCACAATGAAACTTTTGGAACTCGCTCACCGACATCTGCCTACGAAGCCAGTCATTGTGCCGGCGAACGGTATGGGCGGCGGTATGTTCGGACAAATGGGAATGGGCGGCATGGGAACGGGCGGGCCAATAACGGCGACGGCTCCCATCAGTGAATGGTCCGACTTCGCCGTCGTAGGGCACTCTTTGTGGACCATCTTCATCGCAGTGCTGGGCGGCGGAATTGCAGCGTGGTGTCAGCGATCCTCGCGACGTGAGACAGCGCGGGGTGGGACGCGCGAAGCGAGTCCCACCGACGGGAGGCGCACTCGCTCCGAAGATGATGGTCCGTGCGGACAGCCTTAATCAAAGCTCTTCGGGGCGAGCTCCTGTCGCCTTTCTCCGCGACGGGTCTCTCACGGCGCGAAGGCGACCATGTCGTGAGACCGGCCGTTACCGCCTCGAGCGATGGGGTTTTGTCGCGCTGCGGCGCGGCCAGCGGGCCTCGAGCGGAAGCTCTAGCACAAGACGCAGCCCGCCCACGGCCGCATCACCTTCCGCCTCAACGGGACCGAGTGCCGTGGCCGGCGACGACCAGCAACCGCCGCAGAGCGCGTAACGCCACTGAGACAGCGATGCTCCACCGGCGTTCGACGAGGGATCACCGATGACGCACCATTCGGCGGCGTTGCCCACCAGATCGTGCAGTCCGAAGGGGTTCGCCTCGAGCAAACCCACCTGGTGAGTTCGTGCTCCCGAGTTCGACTGATACCAGGCGTATCGATGAAGCGTCGCCGGATCGTCGCCAAACCACCACTGCCGCGCGGCCCCGCCCCGGCAGGCGTGCGCCCACTCCGCTTGCGTGGGAAGCCGGTAGGTCGCCGACTCGATTTGACTTAGCCAACGGCAGAAGGCCTCCGCATCTGCCGCGGTGACGCCGACCACCGGATGACGGTCGCCCTGCACCAGGCCCCCGGGAAACTTGGAATCGATGTTGCCCGCGACGCGGTAACCGGTGGCCTGGATGAAACGACGAAACTGGGCAACCGTCAGCTCGTGAGCGCCGTAGTAGAACGGCGTCTGCACCTGCTCCGTCGACCGCTCGTCGTCTGCGGGCGGAATCAACACGAAGTCCATGCCCACCGAGTTGGTCATCGAGACAGGCAAACCCAGAGACTGCGACCACCAGCGGGTCAACCGGCCCGCCGCACCGGACTCCCCCACCTCGCCCTGCGGCGCGGCGGAAATCGGGGCCTGCGGCCTAGAGTCCAACCAGGCCAGGGCGCTGATGCCTGCGATGGCGGCGACGAGAGCAACCAGTGCGGTGACGGGCGAAACGGGGGGCGCCACGTAGCCCGGTTGTCCACCGGCTGCCGAAAGGGGCGTCGAGGGAATCGCCTCCAACTTGTCGTTTCCGTCGGCGGGTTCAAAGATCACGGGGCCACCGGCGGCAGAAACGATGACCAGGTCGTCGCCGCTCTCATCGTCGCCGTCGGCACCACGGCCGCGAACACTTTGCCCGCGCGAACTGCCTTTACTCCAGGCGGAGTTGGAGCGTGCCGATGCCGCCAGCTCCGGATCTTCCGCGTTGTCCTCCAGCAAAGCGTCGTTCCATGCCCCGCTCGATCGCTTGTCGCTCAATCGCAGTTTTTCAAGCGCTCGGACGACTTCGTCCATGGTCTGAAACCGTTCCGCCGGTTGCTTCGCGACCATCCGCTTAAACAGCCGATCAAGCGCCCGGGGCACGTCATCGCGTGAGGCGATCAACGACGGAATCTTCTCGTCGCGGTGAGCGGCGATCAACGCCGCTGCCGACGGACCGCGGTAGGGGAACTCCCCCGTGATCAGCCGGTACAACGTGCATCCAAGCCCATAGATGTCGGCACGCTGGTCTACGTCGGGCGCTCCGGCGGCCTGCTCCGGCGCCATGTACTCGAGCGTGCCCACCACGTCGCCAGGCATCGTCAACTCGGCGCCCGCCGTTGGGGCGGCGCTGCGAGCCAGGCCCAGGTCGAGCACCTTGACGCTGCCCGAAGAACCGACGATCAGGTTCGACGGTTTGACGTCGCGGTGCACGATGCCGCGCTGGTGCGCGTAGGCCAGCCCGCGTGCCGCGTCGAGCACGTATCGCACCGCCAAGGCCACCGGCAAGGGGCCCCGCTCGCGAACGAGGTCGGCCAGGTTCGGGCCGTCGACATGCTCCATCACCAGGAAGTGAACGTGTTGCACCACGTCGGCGTCGTAAGCGGCCACGATGTTGGGGTGCGAAAGCTGAGCGGCGGAAAGGATCTCCCGCCGGAAGCGTGCCACCGAGTCCTCACCGGCGGCTCGCTGATCGGGGAGCGTCTTCAGGGCGACGGTCCTCTGCATCCGCCGGTGCCAGGCCTTGAAAACCTGCCCCATGCCGCCCGCGCCGATGCGGTCGAGAACCACATAATTGCCCAGAACAAGCGCCGACCCGCGTCCCGCCCGGATCTCGGCCGCCTGGAACTCGGTGAGCTTTCCCGCCGCGACGAGAGCGTCCGAAAAGTCGTCGGCCGTTGAGGGCCGCCGGTTGGCAGACGGCGAACGCTCGAAGGCGCGCAGTTCGGCCGCTTCGATCAGGCCGCTGGCCAGCAGCATCTTCCGAAAACGACGAAGCGAGAGCGCCATCTCGGGACTTTCGGGGAATGGGCTTCCTAGCCCGTCCAGTTCCGTTGGATGGTGGTTGCCTTGGTGCGGGACGGCCTAGGAAGGCCATCCTCCGGGGGTTACATCGACTTTTCGGCAACGGATCGGGAGGCGAGTGAGTGATTCCCTTTCGCAACGCCCCGGCCGTGCCCTCGTGAAAAAAGGCAACGTTGCGCAGGCGGACCGAGCGCCCTACCCGCGTTAAAACCGCTTCTGCCGCCATCGGAGCGGCCCTCCCGCCGGAATAATCGACCGAGACCGCTCGAAGCGTCACATCTTTTTCCAGCCGGCGCCGCGCTTGCGTCTTCGCACCGATCTCCAAACGCCTTCTGTCGAACGAAGGAGAGCGGCCACCATGACGCAGATCGTGATCCGACGGCGAACTCCGCGGCTGGGCTCCTGGGCGGCGGTCGCGGCGGCTGTGGGGCTCGTCACGGCCTTCGCCTGGGCCATCCCCACACCCGCACACTCACTTGACTCGAGCTGGCGGCGGACGAGCCACGGCTGGAAGCAACTCGACTGCCGGGCATTCGGCCTGGCGTCTCGCAACCCGTCCCTTCACCCCCTCTGCGTGGCGGCGTTTCAGACTCTGCTGGCGGCCATGCTGCTGATCTCCAGCAACGAAGTGCACCGGCGACGAGAGGCCGCCGTGCCCGCGGAACCGGCTCGATGCGCAGGCCCGGTTCCCGCCAGCTTCGCTTTCAGCGGAAGGGGGTCCAGCGCGCTCCGCGCAGGCCGGTCGACGAATTCGTACGGGCCGCCTCATCGGGCACACTACGAATCGTTTTGGACTGGTCGCGAGAAGGCAACTTGTCGTCGGCCGAAATGGCTTCCGTAGGTGGCGTCTCCGTCAGGCGCGCGCGAGGCGTATCTTCGCCGCCGGGAGGATCCACCTCGATCTGCTTGTTCGTCTCCAGCCGGCGTCCGTCTGCGGTCGTGTAGCGAACGTACAAGTTCAACACCCGATGGACCGGCGGCGAGTGCGGCCAGCGCAGATCGAAATGCAGGCCGTCCCCCATCGGCGTCCTTTTCAGGTGGCTCGCCGCCTCCTTGGAACTGAAGTCCCAGCGGGCGACGCGCGCCGCCTCGCCCTCAATCGCCGGATCGAGCACGACGATCGAGACCTCACCCGGCACCTCAATCAGGTCACCGGTCGCGTTCAGTGGCTCGACGACCACCATCACCCCCTCGTCCCCGGCGTGGCCGTCGACGTTATGCCCACCGGTCAGTTTGCGATTGAGGGTAATCTCGGCGATGACCTTATCGATCGGCCCGCGTGCCGCAGAGATCGATCGTACCTTGGCGCCCCGGGACGGATTCTTCCGTCCGCCTTTCGCCGCCTTCGCCATGTGTTCCCCCTCGGGCACGCTTGCGTCGGGAGGAGAGATGAGGGGCGGGCCTTCAAAGGGCATGGCGCTCCCCTCCGAACCGGGCTCGACGACGGGCGGCGACAACTCTTCACCCGAGTCTTCCGCCTTCCGGGCGTTGCTGCGCTTGCCCGGGGTGCGAGCGCGTCCCAACTCCGCCAGCAGAGAGTCGTTCTCGCGGTGGCAGGAATCGAGGCGCGATTCGTACTCGTCGACCAGATCCTGCAACTGGTAGATCTGGTTCTCCTGGGCGAGCAGCTCTCGCTCCAGCAACTCGTGGCTGACGTTGCCACGGCAGCCGCCGGCAATCGCCAGCAAGACGGTCGCGGCGTAACGCAGGTAGGTTTTCATTTCGGCCTCGCGCAGTCCATGCGTCATCCCCGTCCGGCCAACCGGGATCATTCACCGGCCGTAGCACTCCGCGGGCAGCCTGGTCGTGGTCAATCGGCCACGCCTGAGCTCTCGCGAGTTCTGCTAGGGGGATCGCAGTTGATTCCGTTCAAAATGTTGGTGCGCGGCCGGTGCGGGAAGTGAGGCCGGCGGTCGTCGAGCGTTGTCGCGGATGTGATTCTGGCGGGTCGGGGCTTCCTTCATCCTCCGGAAGCGGGTCTTTTCATGCTACGCGGGCTTGGGCGTTTCCATGTGCTCGATCACTCGGTCGATCAGCTTATACTCGAGCGCTTCTTCGGCCGACATGAAACGGTCGCGGTCCGTATCCTGCTCGATCTTTTCCAGCGGATGGCCCGTGTGATGGATCAGGATTCGGTTGAGCTTCTGCTTGACCTTCTTGAACTCCTTGGCGTGGATCATGATTTCCTCGGCCGTCCCTTCCATGCCGGCCAGCGGTTGATGGATCATGATCCGGGCGTTGGGCAGCGCGTGCCGCTTGCCGCGCGCGCCTGCCGTCAGCAGCACCGCGCCCATCGAGGCCGCCTGGCCGATGCAGTAGGTGGCCACGTCGCAGGCGACGAACTGCATCGTGTCGTAGATCGCCAGCCCGGCGCTTACGCTGCCGCCCGGGGAGTTGATGTAGAGATGGATGTCGGCCTTGGGATCTTCCGACTGCAAAAACAGCAACTGGGCCACGACCGAGTTGGCCACCTCGTCGTTCACGCCCGTTCCCAAGAAAATGATGCGGTCCTTCAGGAGCCGGCTATAGATATCCATAGCCCGCTCTTCGCGGCCGCTCTTCTCGATGACAAAGGGGATCAGGGTCATCTGCGTCAGTCGTCCTCGGTTTACTCGTCTTCCTGACCGGCGGCCGGCGGCTTGGTCAAAATGTCGTCGACCAGGCGGTAGTCTTTGGCCGCTTCGGCGTGCATGTAAAAGTCGCGGTCGGTGTCCTTACGAATCCGTTCGATCGGCTGCCCCGTGTGCTGGGCAAGAACCTGGTTGAGCACCTCGCGGGTCTTGAAAATCTCGTCGGCCTGGATCTCGATGTCCGAGACCTGCCCGCCGACCTGGCCGTAAGGCTGGTGGATCATCATCTTGGCGTGCGGCAGGGCGAAGCGCTTGCCCGCCGTGCCCCCGGCCAGAAGCACGGCCGCCCCGCTGGCCGCCAGGCCCACGCAGTAGGTGGCCACGGGGCAGGTCAGAATCTGCATCGTGTCGTAAATCGCCAGGGTGGCCGTGACGCTGCCGCCCGGCGAGTTGATGTAGAAGTGGATGTCCTTGCGGCGGTTCTCGCTCTGCAAGTACAGCAGCTTCATCACCAGCTCGTTGGCGTTGCCGTCGTGAATTTCCCCCTGCAACAAGATGATCCGATTTTCCAGCAGCAGGTCGCCCAGGGTCATCTGGCGTTGCCGCTGGTAGTCGCGGTAGTTGGCTTGGGGGCTGGCGTATGCCGGCCGAAAGGTGCTGTCCATACGGCTCGTAATGGGATCCGTTACTGGGAGGATAGGCTTCCTAGCCCGTCAAGTTCCGTTAGTTGTATTGTTACGGGACGGCCGGGGAAGGCCATCCTCCACGTCCACTAGTTGCCCGTGCTACTGGTTGCCCGTGTGTTGGTCGGCCCGATGCGGGGCTTCGCCAGGTTCGGCGGCGTGCGCTTCGGGAATCTCCACCTCTTCGCCGCCGGCCGCCTGGTCGACCCCCTCGGCGTCGTCCCCTTCCATCTCGTGCGGCACTTCCTTGAAGGTGGCGTGCTCCATGATCAACTCGATCACCTTGCGCTCGATGATCTGGTTGCGGAGCGTATCCATCAGGTTACGCTTTTCCAGTTGCGCCCGCACCCGGCGTGGGCTCTCGCCGCTCTGCTGGGCGATCAGGGCGATTTCCGTATCGTAGTCGTCTGGCGAATCTTCGATCTTTTCGTCTTCGGCGATCCGCTCCAGGATGAAATGCTCTTTCAAGGCCCGGGCCGTGTTGACGCGGCTGTTCTGCCGCAACTCGTTCTCGCGGAGGCGAATTTCGTTGTCGCTGAAGCCGCTGCGGCGCAGCTCCAGAACGGCCCTTTCCAGCTCCCGCTGCGACTGCCGCTTGAGCATGGCCGGCGGCAGCTCCCAGTTGGCCGCTTCGGTCAGAGCGGCCAGAATCTGCTGTCGGGCACGCTTCTGCTGTTCGTATTGCAGACGCCGCTCGAGCATGTCCTTGATGGCATCTCGCAGGTCGGCTTCGGATTCGAAGTCGCCGATCTGTTCTAAAAACGATCGCGTGAGCTCGGGCAACTCCAGCTTCTTGACCTCAAGCACCTCGAACTCGGCGGCGATGGTCTTGCCGCGCAGTGATTCGTTCGGAGCGTCGTCGGTCAGCTTCGCCTGGCCGACGCGCGTGTCTCCCGCTTTCGCCCCCTTCATCAGCTTGTCGAAGTCGTTGACCGTGCCGTCGCGGAAGCTGAGCGTGCGGCGGATGCGAAGCACCTCTTCCTTCACGCTGGAGATGACGTTTTCGCCGGCCTTGAAGGTGATGTTCACCGTCACATAGTCGCCCTCTTCGGCCGGTCCGTCGTGCGGCACCAGCCGCCCGTGCCGGGCCAGGGTGTCTTTCATCTGCCGGTCGATGTCTTTGGCGTTGAACTCGCGGACGGGGCGCTCGATGGCAAGACCCTTCCAGTTCGGCAGATTGAACTCGGGCCGCACCTCGATATCGAACTCGAACGTCATCGGGCCGCTTTCGGGCACGGTGACGGCCGTGGGGTCGAAATCGGGCTCACTGATCGGCGACAGGTCGTGGCCGTCGGCGATCTGGCCCAGGCTGTCCATAAGCAGCGTGCCCTTGACCTGGTCGGCCACTTCCTTGCGGTAGCGAAGCTGCACCAGCTTTCGCGGGGCGCGGCCGGTGCGAAACCCCGGCACGACCGCCTTGTCCATCATCTCGCTGTAGGCGCTGTCGAGATAGCGGTCGATGTCTTCTCGCGGGATCGTGACCGTGATATGACGTTCGCAGGCGCTGCGCGACTCGATTTGGACGTCGAGATTCAGCTTTGGCTTTTCTTCGCCCTCGCCTTCGGTGGCGGTGTCTTCGACTGCCGCGCCTTGTTCTTCATCCTCGGTGGGTGCCATCAGGGGATCACTCCGTACCCTCCCGAACCGCCCAAGCCGGGCACGCGACCGCGGGCCTGCGATTCGGATTCATGCTTCCAATAAACGCAAAAAGAGCGGGTGATGGGATTCGAACCCACGACAACCACCTTGGCAAGGTGGCGCTCTACCAACTGAGCTACACCCGCTCGGCCATCTCGATCTGTCGGGCCAACAGGATTTGCCCAACGTTACCAGACAGGCGAAATTCTGCCGGGCAAGGCAAACTGTGTTTGACAGGACATCACGAAGGCAGCTCCCGCGCAGCCGCCCCGAGGGCGGTGGCAAAGAGAGCCCGAACCAACGGATTATAGATTGAGGCCGGTGCCTTTCAAGGGCAATCGGGTTCTGGCGGTAAGTTGGGTCATTCCGGCTAGCTCCCTCCCTTCGGCAGGTCTAGGGAGGCGGGCGGCAGCCATCGCTTTCGCCCACCCGCACCCCTCTCCTCGTCAGGTTCGGAACTTTCGAGTTCGACATGCATCATCGTTTGGCCGGGAGCCAACAGCCGGAGCGTGAGATACGGAACTACTGAACTCGACACAGCACCAACCTTCCACTTGAGGGTTTTGAAGGGCGGGAGGTCGCGAACCAAACCTCTTCTTTCCCGCTCTTCCTGAGTCGCCCGGCTTGGCTCAGGTCATCGCGCCTTGCCTGCGTTCCGCAGGGCGCCAATTGCCCTTGAGTGGGCTGGCAAACCGGATACGATACTTTGGATGGGCGGTTGTTGCCTGGCGACCGTCTCCACGCGCCTCCTTAGCTCAATCGGTTAGAGCATCTGACTCTTAATCAGAGGGTTCTGGGTTCGAGTCCCAGGGGGGGCACTCGAAAAACTCCGTGTTTGACGGGGTTTTTTGCGTTTTCTGGCCGTCCGCTTCGATGCCGAGCTTCACCCATTTTGGCTGTTTTTGGTGGGTTCTCACCGCGCTATCTCGGACAATCTCGGGCGCACGCAGCACGATTTTGAGCGAGCGACCATCTGACACTTGCTCAGATGATCCATCTTGGGTTAGTCGGGCGGTCGCGCGCGTCTAGGCGACTCGATCTGGCGCGGCACCATGCTGTCGCAGCTTGGCGGGCTTGGGTTCAATATCAGCGCGGTCGGCCCACGACGCCCGACTGTCGCGCGTTGTGGCCGCGTGGCCGACGTAGCCGGAAGCAATCCACCCGGCAATCGTATCTCTTGTCGGCTCCCCTTTGTCGGCCGCTAGCCGATCGTTCACGGCGGCCGGGTCCCACGGCACATCGGGCTTTAGTCGTCTCTGTCGGATATCCGACGACACGGCTCATTCATTTTCATCCCGATTCAACGAGGAGCTGTTCGATTACCCCGTCGATTTCCTCTGACTTGGCCGGAGCACCTATCCTTTTCAAACGAATTGTGCCCGTTCGGTCCAAAATGTAGATCATCGGCCAGAACTCCACATTCCATTGGCTCGAAATTGGCCCGCGCGGGCTGCCGTCGGCGAACCACCGGAACGGGAACTTCTCGCGATTGATTGCCTCCCGAAGCTTAGTGGGTTCGTCCGAATTGACTCCAACAATTGCGAACGGCTGTTTTTGGAGCCTTTCAAGCAACTCTTTCTCGTGCGGGTACATGCTCCGACATGGCCCGCACCAATCGCCACAGAAAACGAGCAAAACCACCGTCCCCCGAAAGTCGCTCAATCTGAATTCGCGGCCATCCACATCCTCGCCAGCGATCTCCGGCGCCTGCTTTCCAATTTGGAGATGCTCAATCTCAAAGGCTGCGCGCCTTGCAGCATCGCCCAGCGACCCTCGCTGCTCATCATAGGGATGTGGCAAGTCCGCATAGTCGTTGACGACCTGCCGGAACAGTTCGAGAGCCTTAGTCTCGCAGGATTTGTCTTTCCTGCCCGACAGCCATTTGCCGAACGCATATCGTGCCAATCCGGCGACTCGCCGAGGCATGTTTCGATGATTGAGGACGGCCGAATAAAACTGCTCCTTGTCCACTCCGGGTCGAAAGAGATGGAAGTAGAGGTCGGCGACAAATCGGTCCTCGTCAACATGGTCCCGCAGCATCTGGTCCAGCGCTATCCCCTTGTCGCGACCGGAGAACCCGCGCACATAGACGACGAACGTCAGCGCTTTCCACGCGACATCGGTTCGCGCATTGTTCTGAGCGAGCGTAACAAACTGCGGTCCGAAATGTGCGAGCCGCTCCAGCGGGCCATCGCTCCACAACGTGTCGTTCACCTGCTCTTCCGTCCGCGTTTGGAGCATTTCCTTGCGAATCTCCTCGATGCCTGCGTCGTAGTCGGCTTGCAAATGCTTCAAACGCGTCGCAGCCTCTTGCGATCCACGGCCGGTAGTTGCTGCGCCCTCCTGCGCACCGCACGTCCGACAAAAAAGCAGCCCAACTACGGCCAGAGTTGGGACGATGTCAGATGCCAGTCCCCCACACAACGTCCGCATGGAATCACCTCCTTTGGAAACGATGCTTGCGACGGCTTTTATCTTAATGCCTAAATCAGGATGTGACTTGGTCTGCAACGCGCTCCGTGCATCGAAAGGCCACGACTTCGGCGACTTCCGGTCGCCAACACCATTCGTCTACCAAGCATGATCGCGACCAAGGCGGCCGAGCTGGCTGAGATCGAGTTGCCGGACGGAACTCGCACACTGGTGCGTTTGAACGGTTGAAGAAAAACATGAAGCGAAACGGCCGCCGGGCACAAAGCACCAGGCGGCCGAGCAGATCGGCTCCTACCGAATCCCCAACATGGCCTTGACTGCCTCACTCATCATTCCCATGTCGCGATTCTCGGCGCCCTTAACGAGTTCCGTCATATCAGGCAACGGGCACATGACGTTGCTCATGGCTTCCAATTCCTCGGCCTTGTCCGTGTTCCCACGGGCTCGCTCAATTTGAGCCAGACCGCGGAGAACCGATCCTTCAAACCGAGGGTCGGAAACTGCTCTCGCGATCGCCAAGCAGCGATTGTTCCACGCGATTGCTAGCTCTTGCTCCTGGTCGGCGATCATGCCGGCGGCGGCTGCCAGTCGGCTTGCGAACCGCCGTTTGCGTCGGTAGCGTGCCTCCAACCTTGCCATCGTCTCGAACGCCTCGATCCGTGCGGCTTGGTCTTCGGTGACGACACCGAGCACGAAGGCAGCCTCGGCGAGCAACTCTGCGTCCCCGCTCTCCTCAGCAAGCCGAACGGCCTCCGATGCCATCTCAAGTGCTTCCCGCGTTTGCCCGGCAATCGAGGCGTGATTGCCAAGATAGCGCATTGCCTGCGCCGTAATGGCCTTATCGCCAAGCTGGCGAGCGAGGGCAAGGGCACCATTAGCTAGCTCGAACGAACGCTCGCGATCGACGGTGGCGAGTATCAAGAGCGCACGTGCCTCTCCCCTCTTGTCCGCCAATTCCGAGAAAAGCTTCAGTGCCTCTTCGGCCGCCATCTTGCGACGCTCGAAAGGGTCGTCCCCTTCTGGGCACCACTCAAGCAAGTTATCGGCAAACAGGAGGAGGGCGTTCGCGAGCCGTTCATAGGCGCGAACATTCCTCGCTGATTCGAGGCACTCGACGAGAATAGCGTGTGCCTCCTGGTACTGCTCGTTCCTTTGTGCCTCTTCAACCAGATGCAATTGGTCTAGCATTAGAAGGACTAAAGGGAAGGACTAAAGGGGTCAGAACTATTTATTAAGTTTGACCCTTTACGTGTTCACCTTCTCGGCCCATACCGCATTGCCACCGCTCCGGACCGGAACTCGAGCCGGCTCACGAGCTTCAAGTCGATATGCTTCGATAGCCCGGCGAACAACGTCGGCCCGTGGCCCGCTAGCCGGGGATGCACCACGAACTCGTACTCATCGATCAATCCCAGCTCCGTTAACGCCAGCGGGAGTTTCAGGCCTCCCACAAGCAGTCCCTTGCCCGGCTGCCGCTTGAGTTGCTGAACGGCCGTCCCCAGATCCCCGCGCACGAGCTCCGCGTTCCAATCGACCCGGTCCAGGGTGCTCGACACGACGTACTTCTTCGCCGCGTCGATCGTTCGGGCGAAGGGTTCCATCCAAGCGGGCCTGGCTCCCGTCCGCGCCGGCGGCCGAAACGCCGCCTCCATCATTTCGTAAGTCACCCGGCCAAAGAGAAGAGCATCGGCCCTGTCGAGGTTTTCGACCGCGTGACGATGCAGCTCTTCGTCCGGCAAGATGGCGCGATGATCGCAGCACCCGTCCAAGGTGACGTTGATGGAATACCGAAGGGGTTGCATGAGGTAAGAATACTGCCGACGAGCAAGCCTAGGCAACTCGCTTCGGCCGCCGGTGGTGTCCGAATAGCGTGTTGCTGGCCCAAGCGTCAGAACGTCAGCGAGGCAACGCCGTGTTCTCCCTCGCTGACGCTGCGGGTTGGTGTCACTCTGCGCACGAGCAACACACGATTACGACGCACCCGGCAGCATCAAGCCAAGGGAGGATCAACCGGCTGGAATCCCTCGCGCAATCACCGCCGAGCCCTCAGCTCACCCTGGCGCCTCGCTGAGTCAGACGCGGCGCCCTCGCCCCGCTTAAAGGTCGAAAGCCGAAGGCCGTCGCGACTAACGGTGACCTCGATCGCGCCATATTCGGCCGTGCTCAGCACTCGTGCGCCGAGGGCCTGGTAGGCCTGTTCCATCTCGGGCCGACGGTCGTTAAAGCTGCCGCTGACGACCGCCACGTCGGGGGTGCTCCAGGCGGCAAAGCCGGGCGGGTTGCTTCGTGCGCTGCCGTGATGCGGGGTGAGAAGCACGTCGCAGTGAGCGGGCGACTCGGCCAGCAGGTCGTCGATGCCCGGGCTTTCCAGGTCGCCAGTGAGCAGAATGCGCCGGCCCTGATATTCGATATTCAGCACCAGGCTGTTGGCGTTGTCGCTGCCCAGCACGCCGTTGCGAGCCGGATGCCAGACTTCGAGCAGGCAGTCGCCGCCAACTTGTAACCGGTCGCCCGACCACGTTTCTCGCAACGGAACCCTTGCGGCGCGGATCGCGGCCCGCAACTTCTGCATGGCGGGACCCTCGTCGAGCAGCATCGCCGGCGTGACATAGACGACCCCCACGCGGAATTTGGTCAGCAACTCGGGAACGGCGTTGTAGTGGTCGACGTCGGCGTGCGACAAAACGATCGCGTCGAGTCGGGTGACGCCGCGGTGCCAAAGGTAACTTGCCACCGATCGGGCCCCCGCCTCGGGCGATCCGAGGCGCCCGGCGTCGTAGAGCACACGTTCGCCGGCCGGCAGTTGGAGAAACACGGCGCAGCCGTGGCCAACCGACAAAAACGCACAGTCCAGCCGCGGTGCCTCGGTCCGGCCGACGATCGGCAGCAGAAAGCCGAGGGAGGCCCAACCGGCCAGGCAGCCGGCGCACCAGCGCGGCGGCGGGCAGAGCCGCGGTGCGGCGATCGCCAGCCCGAGCGCCGCGTAAAAGCCGCATAGCCACCAGAAGGGCGGCCCCGGCGCCCAGGCATGACTCCACGTCAGCGAAGCGGCGAAGTCGACGCACCAATCGATCGCCCACAGAGAAGCGTTGCAAACGGCGGCGCAGATTCCGCCCAGCGGAGGCGCCACCCAGCCCACCGCGAGCAGCAAAAAGCCGGAAATCAGCGCCGCGCTGATCGGCACCGCCAGCAGGGGTGTCAGCAAGAGGGTCGCGGGTGAAAGAAGATGGAACTGCCCTAACACCAGCGGCGCGCTGACGCCCCAGACGCAGAACGTCACGGCCGCGGCCTGGCCGCCGCGCTGAGCCCAGCGACGAGCCAGCCTGACGTGCCAGGGCCGCGTCTGGGCGATCAGCCGATCGAGCGGGTCGACGATCGGTTGCGGCGCGAAGCGGACGCCGGCCCAGGTCAAGGCAATCACCGCCACAAAGGAGAGTTGCGGCCCGACGCGGAACAGATCGCACGGGTTCATGACGAGCACGGCCAGCGCCGCGCCCGCCAGCAGGTTCGCGGGCTGCCATCGGCGGCGGCCCGCCAGCGCCAGGCAAACCATGAGGATGACGATTGTGGCTCGCACCGCCGGGGGCTCGGCCGCAATCACCAGCGCGTAGGCCAAGGTCACCAGCGCGACCCCGGCCAGCGCCACGCGCCGCCCGATGAAACCCAGCCGCAAGACGCCGAACAGAAACATCGACAAGATGCCGATGTGCAGGCCCGAAATCGAAAGCAGGTGGACCGTGCCCGTCTTGGCGAACGCCGCGTTGGTCTCGTCGTCGAGCTCCTCGCGCACGCCCAGCAACAAGGCCGAAGCCAGGGCGGCCCGACGTGAGTCGATGGTCTCCCGCAGCAGCCGATCTCCGCGGCGGCGCAGGCCGTCGAAGATGCGTCCGATCGACCAGCGGCCCGCGCGCTGCTGCACGTGAATGCACTCCACGAAATCGGCCGAAAGGCGGCTCAGTTGCCGATCGGCCCGGCAATGACGGGCAAAATCGAACTCACCGGGGTTCTGCGGCCCCGCCGGCGCGGAGAGCAGGCCGACCACCTTCAGCCGATCGCCACGTTCGACATCGGCCACGATGCCGTCGACCCAGACTTGTGCGATCCCGGCGGCAGGCCGCCACTCGTCGCCGTCTCGCAGGGCAACGACTCGTGCGTTGAACCGGCTGCGCTCTCGGCGCGGAATCGCGGCCAGCGGATCGGGGGGCGGCGCGGGGATGTGCCGCGGACTTTCCAGCGCCACGACCTCCGCACACACGGGCTGGGACAGCTCGCTCGCGTACCGGCCGATCTCATCACGATCAAACAGGTTCCAGTGCTGATGGTGCCAGGCCCCGCCCGTCGCAGCCAAGGCGACGCTCAGCAACGCCGTCCCCAACGCGAGGCGACTTCGCCGAGTCAGGAACCAGGCGCACCAGGCAAAGAGACCGACCGCCAGCCAGGCCGGCAGCGGCAGAGACAACTGGCGGTCGACGACGATACCCGAGGCCACCGATACCACGGCCAGCACCAAGGGCTGATAACGGGGCGTGCGAGGTCGGGCGTTACTCGTCTCGATTGCTTCCATGCGACCTGGCCGCCGCGCAAACCTCGATGACGGGATAGACCTCTTGCTCCGGCAGCAAGAAGATTTCCCAGGGCACGTCCAACACGCGTTTCTGGACTAAGGCCTGGAAAAACTCCTTCGTTACAAAATCGGGAATGCCGCCGTAGTTGCCCGGCTGCCGATAGCGACGGATTTCGCGCCAGTCGACAAACACGTGCGAGATGTTCTGACGACGCAGTTCCGAGGCAATCTGGTCCGCGGGTCGGTCCTCGCAGATCGAGGCCACGGCGCTGGCGTCGAAGACCGTGTTGTAGATCACGGGCACCTCGATGTCGAACACCTGCGCGTCTCCTACCGACAACACCCTGCAGCCCGCCGGCACGCTGGAGTTCAAAACCCGGTGCCAGCCGTTCACCCGGCCCGGATCGTTGCGGGTTCGGGCCAGGCTGACGAAATAGGAGTTGTAGGTCACTTCGTGCGACGTGACGAAGACGAAGCTTACCCCCAACCCGACCGCGAGGGTGGCGAGCGTCGCCCTTCGCCAGGCAAGCGACGTCGACCACACCGCGCCGATGCCGGCCAAGAGCGCCAGCACGGGCAGGACGGGAATCCAGAAGCGGTCGATGCGATGCGTAAAGAGCCACCACGTCGCGATCACGTAGCCGAAATAGCCGGCCAGAAGGAGGGCCGGCCAACGATAGCGGCGCACAAACAACCCGAGCGCCGCCAGCGGCACCAAGACCGGACTTAGCCAGGCGCTCTTCACGGCGACGATGACGACGCTTTCGATCAACGGCGATAAGCCGAACTGGTGCGGCCGGTGCGCGTCCAACCAGCGGGCGTTGATCTCCGGGGTTCGCGTCTCTCCGCCGAACCAATCGTAGAGCAAGGGATAGACCGGGTTGCCGGTCAACGCCCAGTTCTTGATGAACCACAGACCGCAGCCGGCGAAGAGGGCGAGGGAATAGATGATCGCAGGTCGTCCGACGCGGCCCCGTCTCGCCGGCCCCCATCTCGCCGATCGCGCCACGACGAGCGCCGCCAAGGGGACGGCCACAAACAGCACCGCCGGATACTTGCACGACACGGCTCCGCCCGCGCAAAACCCTGCCAAAGCCAGGCAGCCGTCGGTCACCTTCCACCGCCCCTGGCGGTCGGCGTCGCTCTGGTCATTTTCCGCGTCTTGCACTCGCCACCAAAGCAAAGCAGCGTACAGTGACAGAAGCAGGTAGAAAGCGAGTGCGCCTTCGATCAATCCGCTTGTGGAGACGACCGAAACCCAGGGAATGGACAAGTACAGCACGGCGGCGACGACGCCGGCGCCTGGCGAGGCGAATCGTCGCCCGGCCGCCAAGAGGGCGAGGGCCGTCAGGGGGGCAAAAAAGGCGATGACCGTCTTGCCGATCAGCGCGCCTAGCCACCAGTCGTCGACGAGTACCATCCCCAGCAGACTGAACATTTCGCTGCCTAAGGGCATGTTGCCGTAAACGTTGTGCGGCAGAAACCGGATCGATCCTTGCTGAAAGAACTCCTTGGGTGCCTGGAGGTGATATTCACGAACGTCAAAATCGACCGGCGGCAGCATCGCCCCCAGCAAGATGGCCGCGACAAAAGGAGCCGCCATCCACAGCCATCGGGTCGAAATCTCGTCGTCGCGGCGGTCGGCTTGGGCGCCGCCTGTGCCGGCCGACCAGCGCGGGGGGGCTCGCCAGATCGACAGGGCGGCGAGGGCGGCGGCGGGGAGAATGAACACCCAGCGGTTGAGCATGCCCGCCAGGCCGGCAGCGAGTACGTAGAGCGATATGGCGTTCAGGCCGACGCCGCAGGAAAAGACAATTCGTTCCCACGAAGCCAGCGGCGGCACGGTCTGCGGCCATTTCTCGGCGACCGCTGCGCGTGAGCCGAGGCCAACGGCCTCCAAAAGCAGCCGTCCCGCCAGCCAACCTGTAACGAGGATGGCCACGGCTGTCGTCAACACGGGCCATCGGTCGAGCAGGGCGAACGAAGGCGGAAACCCGAACCAGTTTCCGGCCGAAACTTCGGGGAGCAGCAGACGGTGAAAGAGGAGTCGGCCACGGCTCTCGACGATCAAGCCGGGCACCTCCATATAGAGGTACAGACAGACGTAAGCCGCGGTGAACAGGAAGAAGAACGCGGCGACGGGGCCTTCGTCAGCTCGGTCCGGTGGCTTAAAAGACGTGCTGGCTGGCTTCCCCGACATCGGTGGAGGCTTCCCGAGAAAATGCCTGGCCCGTAGGGATTTCTGCCTCTTTTTCCGCGGCGTCAAGCTTAGCTTAGTGCGTCGGCGTGCCGCAAGTATCCGTTGACCACGGTCCGAGTTTTGCCGTATCCTTCGCCCTGCCGCGCGAACCGTCGGCGTGGTCGGTCTGTCAAGGTTTGCCGACTCTGGTCTTCGTCGGAAAAGCCCTGTTCTGTCTGCCGCTAACTCAGGGGGCCATTCGTGGCGTTTTGCTCGGCGAAAGAGGATGCTTCCGCGGAGCGAAAGCCGGCAAAGTGTTCCGCCTGACAACTTAGATATGCCACTTGTTGATATGCCGCAGAAGCACCCGGGCCAATTCAGTCAGCGGGCACGCTGGGCCGGCGGCCAGCCGATCAGCGAGTTGATGCACCAGGCTCTGGCCCATCCGCAATTGATTTCGCTGGCGGCCGGGTTTGTCGACCAGCAGAGCCTCCCCGTCGAGGCGACCAGGCAGGCGCTCGAGGCGCTCCTCTCCGAGCCGCTGGAAGCTCGATCGGCTCTGCAGTACGGCACCACGCCCGGCTTCGCTCCGCTGCGAGAACGTCTGCTCGCCGACCTGCTCTCCGCCGACCGCCAAACGCCGGCCGAGGCGCGGCTCTCGGCCGACCAGGTCGTGCTTACGGCCGGAAGCAACGAACTCTTGCACCTGGTGACCGACACCCTCTGCGATCCGGGCGACGTCGTTCTGTGCACCGCGCCGACCTATTTCGTCTACTCGGGCATTTTGAAGAACCTGGGGGTCCGTTCCTTCGGCGTCGCCAGCGACGGAGAAGGGCTCGTGCCCGAGGCGCTGGACGAGTGCCTTTCCCGGCTCGACGCCGCGGGTCTGCTTGCGCGGGTCAAGGCGCTCTACATCGTGAGCTACTTCGACAACCCGCGCGGCATCTCGCTGACCGAAGAGCGCCGCGGCCCGATCGTCGACCTGGTTCGCCGATACTCCCGCCAGGCCGGGCACCCGATCTACATTATCGACGACATGGCCTACCGCGAGCTCCGCTACGAGGGTGACGACCCGCCTTCGCTGCGGCGCTACGACGAGGCGGGCGACACGGTGATCGCCACGCATACTTTCTCAAAATCGTTCTCACCCGGCCTGCGGGTTGGCTACGGCGTGATGCCCCGGCAGGTGCTCGCGGCCGTTTGCGAGCAGAAAGGGAACATCAACTTCGGCTCGCCCAATTTCAACCAGCATCTGATCGCCAAGGTGCTCGAAGCCGGCTTGTGGGAACCGCACGTCGAACGGCTGCGGGCCGCCTATCGGCCGAAGCTGGCGGCCATGCTCTCGGCGGCTGAGGAGTATTTTGCCCCCATCGAGGGCGTTCGCTGGGTGCGGCCGCACGGCGGACTTTACGTCTGGGTCGAGTTGCCGGAAGGGATCGACGCCGGCCCGAACCGCCGCCAAAAGCTCTTTGAGCGGGCGATTGCCGAGGGGGTGCTCTACGTGCCGGGCGAGTTCTGTTTTCCGGCCGAGGGGGTCGAGCCGCGTCCGGGCACGATGCGGCTCAGCTTCGGCGTGCAGTCGTGCGAGCGCATCCGCCACGGGGTGGCCGCCCTGGCCCGCGCGATCCGTCTGACCCGCGAAGAAGGGGCGCAGGCTGGCGCAGCCGGCGCCTCCAATGGCGCGGCTGGCTCGGCGTCGCTGAAACAGTCTCGGAAAATCGGGGACGGCTGATGCGGATCATCGATCGCTACCTGCTGCGACAATTCGTGCAGGTGTTTCTGATCTGCTTTATCAGTTTTGACGGCATTTACATCGTCGCCGACGTGCTCAGCAACCTCGACGAGTTCCTGCACTACGCGGAGACGGGGGAAACGTCGCTTTGGAAAATCATCGGCGAGTTTTATTCTTACCGCTCGATCTTCATGTTCGAGCGCACCAGCAGCATGCTGACGATGATCAGCGGCATGTTCACGGTGACCTGGATCCAGCGGCACAACGAGATGACCGCCCTGACGGCGGCGGGCGTCCCGCGGGCTCGCGTGGTGCGACCCGTAATCATCGCGGCGATCGCCATCAGTCTGCTCACTTGCGCCGGCCGCGAACTGGTGATCCCGCCTCTCGCCAAGAAGCTCGACCGCGAGCCCAAGAACCTTCGCGGCGACAACGGCGAGGAGCTCCGTCCACGCTACGACAACGAGACGGACGTTCTCATGCAGGGGCGAGTCACGTTCGCCAACGAGGCCCGCATCCAGGATCCCAGCTTTATCCTACCCGAGAAGCTGAACAAATACGGCAAGCAACTCTCGGCGGCAAACGCCTACTACGAAGAGCCTCGCGGCGACCGGCCGGGGGGCTACCGGTTCAAGGGCGTAACCAGCCCGCCTCGGCTGCTGCAAAGCCACTCGCTGACGATCGACGGAAAACCGATCGTGATTACGCCGCTCGACGAGCCCCAGTGGCTGAAGAGTGACGAGTGTTTTCTGGCCAGCAACGTCAGCTTCGCGCAGCTTAACGGCGGGCACGGCTGGCGGCAGTTCTCGTCGACGCGGCAGCTCATCGAGGGACTATCGAACCCCAGC
The DNA here is from genome assembly GCA_035550375.1 of Pirellulales bacterium. GTDB lineage: Bacteria > Planctomycetota > Planctomycetia > Pirellulales > JAICIG01 > DASSFG01. The sequence goes on from DASZPH010000057.1 coordinate 242,900, forward strand.
CTGGGACTGGCCGGCGAGTTCGGCGCGGACGTGCGCGTGGCGATCCACTCGCGCATGGTTCAGCCGCTGCTCGACATGACCCTTTTGTTTCTCGGCCTGCCGCTGGTGATGCACGGCACCAACCGCAACGTGTTTCTGGCGATCGGCCTGTGCGGGCTGGTGTGCACGGCCTTCATGGTGGTGGTGATGGCCTGCCAGTACCTGGGACAGATCTCGCTGATTCGTCCGGCCCTGGCGGCCTGGGCGCCTCTGATGATCTTCGTGCCCGTGGCGGTCGGAATGTACGATCGGATCGAGTACTGACGATCGCGCGTCGGGCGGGGCGAGCAAGGCGCGTCCTACCCAGACGGTCAGTAGCGGGGAACGGCCGGATCGATGCGCTGCGACCAGGCGTCGATTCCCCCCGCCATGCTCTGGACGGCGGCAAACCCCTGTTGCCGAAGCCATTGGGTCACGCGCAGACTGCGGCCGCCGTGATGGCAATGAACGACAATCGGCCGGTCTTTCGGCAGTTCATGCACCCGGTTTTGAATCTCGCTCATGGGCAGAAGCCGGGCCGACTCGATCTTGGCGATGGCGTATTCGTCGGCCTCGCGGCAGTCGACGAGCGCGAAGTCCTCGCCCGCGTCGAGCATCGCTTTCACGTTCTCACAGGAGATTTCCAAATCGATTTCTGGCATGGGGGCGTCATGGAGGCTTTGGGAGGGGAGGACCAAGGTGGGGCCATTCTAACAACTCGTGCCGCGTTCCGCTGGCCCGCGCGCGATCGCCCGCTGGGGGCCCCAGGGACTCGCCGAAACGAGAACGAGGTAGGCCAGACCGGCTGCAGGTCGTATAATTCATCGCTTGGTTTTCGTCTTTAGAGGAAGGGGATCAATGGAGACACAACCCGCGGGTGGCGGCACAGGGCCAGAGCGGCCGCCGCAGCGCCCGCGTTTCAGCCCTCCGCCGCTCATTATCGCCATGATGCTGCTGCTTCTGGTCGCGGCGCTGTGGTTCGGCAACGAGGGCGCAAACCGAATCACGATCAGCTATGGCCAATTTCGGGAGGCCCTGGCCGACCGCCAGATCGCCGAGGTCGTCATCAACGAGCGCGAGGTGCGCGGAAAGTTGAAGCCGGGAATCGACATCGAACCGGAAGAGAAAGCGCAAACGGAGAAGGAGCAACCCGAAAAAGGGCAAGGCAAAGGCGAAACGCAGAAAAAAGCCCAATCCAAGTCTGCCAGCGGAAAAGGGGCGGAGGGAATCGAGTTCATCACCTTCCTTCCGGCCGATCTGCCGCCCGACCTTGATCGGGAGCTGTTCGAGAAGCTTGGTCCGCGCTACAAAGCGGCGAAGCGGACGAACGACGTGGGCATTATGATCGCCCTCTACCTGGGAACGCCCATCGTGCTCTTCTTCCTGTTGTGGCTCATGATGCGCCGGGCACGCGACCAGTTTCTCGGGGGCGGCATTCTGTCGGGGTTCAGCAAGAGCCCGGCCAAACGCTACGAGAGCGGCAAACAGCGGATCACCTTCGAGGACGTGGCCGGCCTGGAAGGGGTCAAGAACGACCTGCAGGAGATCGTCGAGTTCCTCAAAAATCCGGAAAAATTCCAGCGACTGGGCGGACGCATTCCCAAGGGAACACTGCTCATGGGGCCGCCGGGGACGGGCAAAACGTTGCTGGCCAAAGCGGTGGCGGGCGAGGCCGGCGTGCCGTTTTTTTCCATCAACGGTTCGGAGTTCATCCAGATGTTCGTCGGCGTCGGCGCCAGCCGCGTACGCGACATGTTCAAAACGGCAAAGGATGCGGCCCCGTGTATCTTGTTCATCGACGAGATTGACGCGGTCGGACGGGTGCGCGGGGCAGGTCTCGGCGGCGGCCACGATGAACGCGAGCAGACCCTCAATCAGATTCTGAGCGAGATGGACGGCTTCAGCCCCAACGAGTCGGTGATCGTGCTCGCGGCCACCAACCGTCCCGACGTGCTCGATCCGGCCCTATTGCGGCCCGGCCGCTTCGACCGGCACGTTACGGTCGATCGACCGACTCTCAAAGGCCGCGAGGCCATCCTGAAAGTGCATTGTCGCAACGTGCCGCTTTCCGACGACGTCGACATGCACCGGCTGGCCAGCGGCACAGTAGGCCTGACCGGCGCCGACATCCGGAACCTGGTCAACGAAGCGGCGCTGTGGGCCACGCGTGAAGGCAAG